>NZ_CAWNQH010000064.1:0-82491 GCF_963876495.1 Xenorhabdus sp. KJ12.1 | reverse complement strand
TCCTTTTAATTGAGTCAGATAACTGGATAAGGGGACCAAAACGGACGGGGCAACGCAGATAAAACGGGTATAACTGAGCAAGGAGGGGAAGTCGCGGTGGTGGTATTGCCAGATATGCTCCAAATAAAAGTTTTTAAAATCACGGTAATGCGACCGCTGAAAGAGGATTAAAACTGTCATGATTTCACTGGGATACATGTGGCCTTGTCTACGGCGCAGGCGGTATCCGTTATCGAGACAAAACGGCTCCCACTGGGGGATGAAAAGACGGCAAAAGTCGTCGACATCGCAGAAAATTTCAACTAACTTGTCCATGGCCTGTTCCTCCCCGGAGTCGTTTTAGGCTTTCACCAAAACTTTGCTCCTGGAACAGGCCTCTCGTCAATTTATTATCCAGAATTCAGGTTATTTAGCACCACCAATTGTCGCCGTCATTCTTATCTGGCGGTTATCGGTAATTTCAAGATTGGAAAGTACAACCAATCGAGGCAGTATACGGCGTAGAAAACGTGACAGTAATGGGCGCAGCGCATGGTTGACCAACAATACCGGTGGTGCTCCCAGCATTTCCTGACGCTCCAGTGCTTCTGCCGCCTGGCGCTCCAGACTTTCAGCCAGTCCCGGCTCCAGTCCGCCACCGCCCTGTAATGCCTGAAGAAGAATACGCTCAAGGTTTGCATCCAATCCGATGACTTTAATTTCATCCACGCCAGGGAACCATTGCTGAGCAATTGCTCTACCCAATGAAATTCGGATGGCAGCTGTCAGTTCGTAAGGGTCAGTCTGTACCGGTGCATGTTCCGCCAGCGTTTCAATAATGGTTCGCATATCACGGATTGGTACTTGTTCCGCCAACAGGTTTTGCAGAACCTTATGTAAGGTCGTCAGGCTGACAACATCAGGGATAAAGTTTTCTGTCAGTTTCGGCATTTCCTGACTTACACGTTCAAACAGTTGCTGTGCTTCATGCCTGCCGAACAGCTCACTGGAGTGCTGAGACAATAAATGGTTAAGATGTGTCGCCACAACCGTACTTGCCGCCACCACGGTATAACCCTGTACCTGAGCCTGTTCCCTTAAACTGTCATCAATCCAGACAGCAGGTAGACCGAAAGCAGGATCTTTCGTCAGGTCACCCTGTAAATCACCGACTGCTCCGCCCGGATTAATTGCCAGCCAACGTCCCGGATGGGCTTCACCACGACCAATCTCTACCCCTTTCATCATGATGCGGTAGCTTGCTGGTGCAAGTTCAAGGTTGTCACGAATATGGACAACAGGTGGTAAATAACCCACTTCCTGTGCGAATTTTTTTCGGATACCACTGATACGGCCAAGTAACTCGCCATTCTGACGAAAATCAACCATCGGGATCAAGCGATAACCGACTTCCATTCCCAGTGGGTCTTCCAACTGGACATCAGACCATGAAGCTTCAGCGGTTTGCTGTTGCTCTTCCACCGCTTTCATCTCTTCATGTTGTGCCGTAAGCGGATCTTTATCCTTACGTAGCAGGAAGTAACCGACTCCCGCTAATGCAGCCGTGAACAACAAGAAGACAAAGTTAGGCATTCCCGGAACTAAACCCAGTAAACCTAATACACCCGCACTCAACATTAAAACTTTAGGATTGTTGAAAAGCTGAGTCACCATCTGCTGACCAACATCTTCGTCAGTCGCTACACGGGTAACGATAACACCCGCAGCGGTAGAGATGATCAGCGCCGGTAACTGGGCAACCAGACCATCACCAATGGTCAGCAATGTATAGGCTTCCGCAGCATCACCCAGACTCATATTGTGCTGGGCAACACCAACAATTAAGCCACCGATGATATTGATCACCAGAATCATTAATCCGGCAATGGCATCTCCGCGTACGAATTTACTCGCACCATCCATTGAACCGTAGAAATCGGCTTCTTGTGTCACTTCTGCACGGCGTTTTTTCGCTTCATCTTCACCAATCAATCCGGCATTCAAATCAGCATCAATCGCCATCTGTTTGCCGGGCATTCCATCAAGTACAAAGCGTGCACCGACTTCGGCGATACGCCCCGCACCTTTGGTGATTACCATAAAGTTAATCAGGATAAGAATGACAAACACAACAATACCAATGGCAAAGTTACCACCGACAAGAAAGTGGCCGAAGGCTTCTACCACCTGCCCTGCCGCCGCTGATCCGGTATGTCCTTCCATCAGAATGATACGCGTAGAAGCAACGTTCAGCGACAGACGCAATAACGTCGAAAACAGCAAGATCGTCGGAAAAGCAGCAAAATCCAGTGTCCGACGCGTAAACATCGCCACCAGCAATACCATGATGGAAAGCGCAATGTTGAATGTGAACAGGAGATCGAGCAGGAATGGTGGTAACGGTAGTACCATCATCGACAGGATCATGAGGATCAGTACAGGCCCCGCAAGCATTTGCCACTCGGAACCTTTCATATTCCCCGGTAAACGATTCCCTGATAAACGTAATAATGAGGCCAGATTAGCCATGACGATTATTTTCTCCAGCAAAATCCAGTGCTGGCGGCACTGGCAGATTTTCAGGTGTTTTTGGTTTCAGGCCACCTTCCCGTTTCCAACGTTTCAATTGGTAAACCCAGGCAAGCACTTCAGCAACGGCAGCATAAAGTGCTGCCGGAATAAAGCCCCCCACTTCAGCATGGCGGAATAACGCCCTTGCTAACGGAGGTGCTTCCAATAACGGAATTCGATTTTCCGCACCAATCTCTTTGATACGCAAAGCAATAAGCCCAGCCCCTTTAGCCAGTACTTTAGGCGCGCCCATTTTGTTACTGTCATACTGTAAAGCTACTGCGTAGTGAGTCGGGTTCGTGACAATGACATCCGCTTTCGGCACATCCGCCATCATGCGCTTACGTGCAGCCGCACGCTGCTGTTGGCGAATCCGCGCTTTTACATGTGGATCCCCTTCCTGCTCCTTAAATTCATCCTTGATCTCCTGACGGGTCATTCTCAGTTTTTTCAGGTGGCTGCGGATCTGATAAAGCACGTCAAACGCCACCATCGGTATCAACATAAACAGCACAATGTAGCCTGCAAAAATCAGCATCATCATGGCATCACTCAATGCCACCAGCGGTGGTTGAGTCGTCAGGTTCAGCATGGCAGGCCAGTTCGCCCAGATAAATAGTGCGGCTCCTCCTCCTACCAATGACGCTTTCAGAATTGCCTTGAACAACTCTGCCAACGCATTCATGGAGAAGATCTTCTTCAGACCCGCAATCGGATTCAGTTTAGTCAGATCAAATTTGATGGATTTCGAACTGAATATCAGCCCGCCCATTAACGTTGGTGCGCTCAGGGCAATCAAAACCAATCCGGTAAACACAGGCAATACTGCCCAGACAGCCTGTTTCAACAAGCGACCTACCTGTTGCACCATCTGTTTATCATTACTGACCATGTTATGGTCAAAATTAAATCCTTCGAATACCATCAATGAAAGTTCGTGAGTGAGTGATTGTCCGCTCATCCAGAGCAAACTGACACCTCCCGCTAACATCAGGATAGAAGTGAGTTCCTTCGAACGCGCTATCTGCCCCTCTTTTCGAGCTTTTTCCCGTTTATGGGGCGTGGGTTCTTCGGTTTTTTCGAGATCGCTATCTTCAGCCACAGCTTTCCTTGGTGAGCATTCGTTATTGCATGCAGGAAATTTGCCCTTAACAAGCTTCAGCAAAGGGCAAATAAAATATTGCTAAGCATGACAAAAGCGGCGAAATTCAATGGCGGGAACACTGCGGAATTTGCGGGGATATTTGGGGCATTATACGCCCCATGAATTAAAAGTATTCAGTGCAGCCAATAAGGTAAGAATTTCGAAGGTGGCAGATAGATGAAATTCACACCTTACTGACTGTAAAACGCCGTGCCCATATCAAAATCATAACTAGTACGGCCAGTGGTAAACCGTGGAATATGATAATGACGCTGGAAGGTGGCAACCAGACGTAGAACGGTGCGACCAATAGCATTCCTATCCCAAAACCTGTCATTTGCAGTAAGGTCAGAAGACTGAAAATGGGCAATCGCAGACTTTCTGGTTCACTTTGTGCCCGGGAAATTAAACTCACTTCTGCAACTCCATCTCCAATACCTGCCCAGCCTGCAAACACCAGCAACCAAAGCTGGTCAGTTTGTTGAAACGTCAGGATAAAGCCCGTTGACATCAATGCAACACCGAGAAAAAACAGTTTTTCCATTTTCAATAAGTTGCGACTACGTAGCAAATAACTGGCTAAACGCGCACCACTGAATTTTCCCACCGCCCACGTTGCCAATAACAGGCCCATTGCCGTACTGGCATTATCCGGATTCAGGAGTTTGGAAATGATAGGAAAACCGACGTTATGGGCAGCACTGCCCAGCGTATCCGCCAGACTGAGAAATAACATTCCGGCCAGTATCGGTGCTCCGCGTAACCCAAAACGTAATTCTCGCCATTCGTTCCCCAAGGCCCGTGATCCCTGTGACTCAGGTTTGGTGAGAAAACGTAGTGGCATAATCAATATTGCCGCCACCAGATAGGTAATAATATTGACAATAAAAACCATTTCGTAGCCACTGCCGGCAACCAGTAGACCGGATATCAGACTGCCAAGCACTGCGCCGGTAGCCGCAACAGAAGTCAGCCAGGAATTCGTTGATATACGTTGTGAAGCACATACCCAATGTGGGAGCTGGCTGTTTAACCCGATGGCAAACATTGAGTTACCCAGCCCAATCCCAAAAGCAATCGCCGGTAAGATCAATAATTGCTGTGAAACCGGAATTATCAGTAACAAACACAGCAATAAAACCCGCAATAAATCGAAACAAACCAGCGGCCATCGCCCAGCATATCGCCGGAAAAAAGGAGTTCCAATTAAACTGGCAATAACCCCACCAGCAACACGACAAGCCAGAAAAATACTGACGTGCATGACACTGTTACTCAGCAGGTAAACGTAGGTGGATAACGCCACCATATTCAGAAATGCGCCAAAATCAGAGACAAACCTCGCACTCACGATAAATAACGCATTACGGCCAGACCAACGCACATTCAAACTATTTTCCGGACTTAACATTATTATTAGCTCTCTTATTATTCAGGAGACTGTCGGAAGGTGACCAACAATAAATCCCGAAATGCCTCAGAGGTAGGAGATATTTGCCGAACATTGCTTGCCCGATGATAAAGTTGTTTGTCATCTATTGCGAGCGTTTCCAGAAATTGAGTCATCGCTGTTTGCAGTAAAGGCGGGGCTTCATCGCTACTTACATGAACCTCAGAAATCACAGGAGCAATATTATTGCCCTGAATAAAATGCATAAAAATCCACTCCTGCCCATCCTGATGAATACCGGAAGTCGTCGGGCTCTCTTTACCTGACAAGGCTTTGACCCGGAATTGGTGAATATCAATTGAATAGCGATAACCTTTTACTAATCGTTCTCCTAAGATAGCAATATTCGTTGAAAGAATATGTTGCATAATAGGATGGTTAATAAACCCTTCTTCCACATAACTAAGCTGGTTAGCTCCTTTTGTATATTCAACGTCATAGATGACTGATGAACGATATTCACTGTCTCGGTTAAGTCGCAAAGGATTTTCCATGCCGGGATAATAATAATGGTAGCCTTGATGTATTCTATGGACTGCCGGAAGGAACTACGACCTGCGTTGGATTTCTCTGAATCAACTTTCAATGTTCGCAGGGCTTCAAAACAGAACTGACAGTAGGAATTACAGGCAGTTACCATGCGCAAAATGACTCGATTGTCATATTTATGCTGGCAAATAGGAGTTTTCATTTCATGATTCAGTTCCCAGTTTTCTGATTCCCCATCATAACCATTCAGCTTTTCTTCACTCCAGAATGGAACAACTTGCCGCCATAACGGGCTTGTGGTGATATCGTCAGACTGGCTGGTGACTAAAATACGACGCGGATAATAAGGGGTGATCTGCATCTTTTGCCCCTGTAGATTTTGTTGAATACGCTGGGTTATTTCTTCGCTCCATCCGCCACAGGCTAAACGTAAAGCTTCTTCATCACGGATGGCATTTTTTTGCTGCCAGCGCCAGTCAATCCAGTTTTCAGTTGAAGTAGTCAGAATTTGCTGAGAATGAGGTACGACATGGCTATATTTCATTATTATTGCCTCTAATTTTCATTATTATATTAATTGCATTAATTGCGTACCTCTCATAAATAGCATACTCCCATATCTCAATCTGTGCGTTAGACCTGATAACGCTAGGCTGGAGATATAGGAGCAATTTCAATTTATAGCTTTTACTTAATAATTATTAATCTGTTTTCATTGCCGTTTTAATTTCAATGCTGCTTGCCTTAATCTCAAGGCTGTCTGCATTCACATCATGAATATGGTCTTTGGTCAGGCGGTATACCACCGGGCTTAACAGGGCAATCGCAATTAAGTTAGGGATAGCCATCATTGCATTGAGTGTGTCGGCTAATAACCACACTAGACTCAGTGACTGAGTCGCGCCAATTGGCAGGGCAATGATCCAGACAATACGAAAAGGTGTAATGGCTTTCGTTCCAAATAAGTACTGGATACATTTTTCACCGTAGAAACTCCAGCCTAAAATAGTCGTGAAGGCAAAAATGGCCAGAGCAATCGCAACAAGGTAGTGCCCCCCCGGAATCACTGCTGAAAAAGAACTCGCTGTTAGTGTTGCGCCGGTTTCACCTGTCAGCCAACCACCGGTAATGACAATTGTCAGCCCGGTAATGGAGCAAACTACAATGGTATCGATAAAAGTACCCAACATGGCGATCAAGCCCTGCCGGATAGGGTTTTGCGTTTTTGCTGCAGCGTGAGCGATAGGCGCACTTCCCATACCGGCTTCGTTAGAGAATACACCACGGGCAATACCAAAGCGGATTGCAGCCCAGACTGCTGCACCGGCAAATCCACCCTGTGCCGCAACAGGCGTAAACGCAGACTTAATGATCAAAGCGAATGCTTCCGGAATAGCGGTCACGTTAAGCCCCAGAACGATAATTCCGATCCCCAAGTAACCGACGGTCATCACAGGAACCAGTTTACCTGCAACATCAGAAATACGCTTGATGCCACCAATCAATACCGCACCCACCAGAAGAACCAGTGCAACGGCCGTAATGGCTTTATCAATACCAAAGCTACTGTGTAGTACTTCAGCAACCGAGTTGGCCTGTACTGTATTGCCGATACCAAAACCGGCCATACTGCCAAACACGGCAAATAACGTTCCCAGCCAGACCCATTTTTTCCCTAATCCATTTTTGATGTAGTACATGGGGCCGCCCACGTAGTTGCCGTTTTTGTCTGTTTCACGGTAACGCACTGCCAGCACAGCTTCAGAATATTTAGTCGCCATTCCTACCAATGCTGTCATCCACATCCAGAACAGTGCACCCGGCCCCCCCATGACAATGGCGGTTGCTACCCCGGCAATATTTCCTGTACCGATTGTTGCGGATAATGCGGTCATTAAGGCATTAAAAGGTGAAATCTGCCCTTCGCCACGTTGTTTGTTTTTTTGGAAAAGTAATTTGAAACCTGTTCCTAGTTTACGGATAGGCAGGAAAGACAGGCGGATTTGCATGAAAATACCAATGCCCAGAAGACCAATCAACATTGGTACTCCCCATACAACCCCGTTTATTGCACCTAACCATTGTGTGATCAGCTCCATATACAACCCTCGGAATTATAAATAACAAGTTAGCAACAAAATTGTTTCAACTAAATAAAGAGCATTTTGAGAAAATAATCGAGAACTAATTGCTCACTCTTGTTAATAAAACTTAATACTGTGAGTATGATCACCGAGTCAGGCGGCATGTTAATGATTTTATTTATTACTGTCCTACGTCATAACAAAATCAAGGACAAAGCACTATTTTGTGAATTTTTATCACGTAATTTGGTAAATTTTAGGTTTTTATAATTGAAAAGTCGGTATTATTTCCTTCTGAATAGTTCATTACATAATTAAGGATTATCCGTGGCAAAAATTGGTTATATCAGGGTATCAACAAGTGACCAGAATAGTGATTTACAAAGAAATGCATTAGCCAATATCCACTGTGAAATGATTTTTGAAGATAAAATCAGTGGAAAAACCGCCAATCGTCCAGGATTAAAACGTGCATTGAAGCATCTGAAATCTGGCGATACGCTGGTTGTCTGGAAACTGGATCGTCTGGGGCGTAGTGTAAAAAATCTGGTAACATTAATTTCAGAACTGAATGAACAGGGAATTCATTTCCAAAGTCTGACAGATAGTATTGATACCAGTACCGCTATGGGACGTTTTTTCTTCCATGTGATGAGTGCACTGGCAGAAATGGAACGTGAGTTGATCGTCGAAAGAACAAATGCAGGCTTGGCTGCGGCCCGGGAACAAGGGAGGATCGGCGGACGACCTGTCAGATTTGCCGAAGAAGATCGGCAACAAGCCGCCAGATTACTGCATAAAGGCCATACCCGAAAGCAACTATCTATTATTTATGATGTATCACTGTCAACCATTTATAAATATTTACCCGTGAATTTAGCCTCTACGTCAACCCTTTCAGAGTAAAAACTACGGCTCTGGCTAGCGGCGCTGTAAAAAATCGTTGATAACACTCACCCATTCTGTTGGGTTTTCCAACGGAACAGCATGACCACTCTTCACTTCCCTGTACTGGCTATTTTTCACATACCGATGAACTGCTCGTACCAGATAAGGCGGGATAAGCGTATCGTGACTTAAGCCGATAATTAATGTGTCTTTATTTATCCGGGTCAGGTGATCCTCGATATTAGCTGATAATCCCAGAGCTATGCGTTTGTCCGTCTCTTTTTCTGAGGGTCTGGCACAGATTTGATTGAGAGTATCCTGCCCCAGTGATGAAATAAATTCCGGGCTAAGAACATGGGATAAGCCAAAGGCAGTTGCTAAAGCCTGATCACTGTTTTCCAGTTTTAACCAAGTTGTGAACATTAACCTAAAATAGGGATCGTCATTGGTTGCCCACGGAGCAGTCAATACCAATCGGTTCACTAATTGTGGATGAGTCGCGGCAACAACCGCAGCAACCACTGCTCCCAAAGAGAATCCCACTAAATCCACAGGCTCATCGCTACTGTCATTGATAACTGCGACTACTTGCTCTGCAAGGTGTTCAATCGTCAGCTCACCGGATGGCAGACTAGAATTACCACAGCCTGCATAGTCGGGGATAATAACTGCCCGGTCACGATTAAATGGAGTTTTTATCTTTCCAAAACTACTATTTCCATCGCTATTTGTACCATGCAGAAACATCACTGGATTCTGGGAATTTTCCTGATTTTCACTAAAGTCTTTACGATAAGAAACAAATGAATTTGCCAGATGGATCGTTTTTTCGATCGTATGCACTGCCTATTACCCCGCCTAAATTTAAATGATGCTGTTTTATACTCTAAATCAATGAGATAACACTGTGATCTATTCCCAAATCCAGCATATTGGGTATTACTTTGTTTCAGATGATAAAAGAATGCATCATTGTCTACTTTTGGCAGTTTTAACAGGCAATAAAGAAAAAATAAAATCTACACCTCCATTCAGGTTCAGCGTACATGTCAATTCACTCCGGGATTAGCTGTGGTTATTACAACTAAAACAAATGAAACCCGTCTTCAACCAAACGATTAACCCACGTCGTTGTTTTTTATTTCCGAACAAATGACCACATCTCACCGACTCAGTTTGTTGACAAAATCGATACTTCACTTCTACCGTCGCCATCTTATTTCTTTCCTGAAAAAATGAGGGATATACAGGGGGAGCAACAAACTGAATGCATGATCCAATTTTGCACTACAAGTTCGGTTCCTGAAATTTATACGCTGTTATGTTGAATCGGGTTCAGCCCCGCGACTGCGTCGGCATGGGGCGTCCGAACCCGATTTACACATAACGATATTATGCGCACCTGTGCGCATACCATCAGATTTAATTACTTTGCTGATTCTTTAACTCTATCATTTTGTTTATTTCTTTTGCGTTCCAGCTAGGTCCTGTATAGACGCTATGATGCTGGCTGTACCACCATTCAGGCATCGTATCTGGAAACATTGTGTAATTGCTATCAGCGCACGCAGATAGCAAAGCGCTAATAGCAAAAATTGCTGTCACTTTTAATGATGATAATTTTTTCATTTGATTAACATTATAGTTTGTTTTTGTTGGCACCCACTCTGGTTATTATATCAAAGCGACATTGGTTGAAATTCGCACCTTGAAATCCATAATTGAATTGGGCTGTTTTCCCCACAGACAATACAGCACCTTAGGCAACCCCCGTCCTGTACTACGGGGGTTGCCTAAGGTTATCTTCGGGCTTTCAGGTGAACCTGAACAAAACCTAACTGTTTTTCTAGGGGCCGTGGATGTTTTGTGAAGGAAACTTGGACGGCATAATAATCTGGTATCATAGTTTTCGCAAAAAAACTGCTACCTTGAAACCACTATGCCAAGAACTATGTTACCAGCTCCTTTGCGGAATAAGCTATTTTTATTTATGCAACAAAAAAGAGCACCGTCTTACTTTCACCGCATGAGAACGGGGTTCCCGTGACGGGACACTTCCTTGATAAATTTGGAAAATGGAATACCGTCAGCGCCATATCTTCCAAGCGTAACAGTTTCACGTCGTCCGTTAATTCGGTAATCATAACGAAACGAGACTGTACCTGCTTTTGTAACGGCTACATAGAGTCCGTCACGGTCAGAAATCTTGTATAATTTATCGGTAGGTTTGAGGTTTTTTAACTTGGTGATAGCAGCATCCTTTTTATCTTTCTGATACCGTCAATTTTACAAAAAAACCTGACGGTATTTTGACTCATCAGAGATAAAGTATATTACGATACCGTCAATAATCGCATGCTGATATGGTGAGGCTTGGTGAGATTTGGGGATGAAAAGACCCTGAAATCAGGGTCTTAATTCAGAAATCATGATGATTTGGTGAGGCTTGGGAAGGCTTTATATCATTCCCACTCAATTGTTGCTGGTGGTTTGCCGCTGATGTCATAGACTACACGCGATATCCCGCTGACTTCATTGATGATACGGTTTGATACACGGCCAAGGAAATCATATGGCAGGTGTGCCCAGTGTGCAGTCATAAAGTCGATGGTTTCTACTGCACGTAGGGAGACAACCCAGTCATATTTACGTCCATCACCCATTACGCCGACAGAACGAACTGGCAGGAATACGGTAAATGCCTGGCTGACTTTGTTATACAGATCAGCTTTATGCAGTTCTTCAATGAAGATGGCATCAGCGCGACGCAGCAAGTCACAGTACTCTTTCTTCACTTCACCCAGTACACGTACACCCAGACCCGGGCCCGGGAATGGGTGGCGGTACAGCATATCATATGGCAGGCCTAGCTCCAGACCGATGCGGCGAACTTCGTCTTTGAACAGCTCTTTCAGAGGCTCAACCAGACCCAGAGCCATATCTTCAGGCAAACCACCCACGTTGTGGTGAGATTTGATTACATGCGCGTTGCCTGTCGCAGATGCTGCTGATTCGATAACATCCGGGTAAATCGTACCCTGTGCCAGCCATTTAACCTGAGTTTGTTTTGAAGCTTCTTCGTCAAACACATCAATAAATACGTGACCGATGGTTTTACGTTTAGCTTCAGGATCATTAATTCCCGCCAATGCGGAAAGGAAGCGATCTTCAGCTTTAACATGGATGATGTTCAGGTCGAATTTACCCTCGAACATGTCCATCACCTGATCCGCTTCATTCAGACGAAGCAGGCCGTTGTCTACAAATACGCAGGTCAGACGCTTACCAATTGCGCGGTTCAGCAGCAGCGCTGTTACTGAGGAATCGACACCACCAGACAGAGCAAGGATAACTTTGTCATCACCGATCTGCGCACGCAGACGCTCTACGATATCATCAATGATAGATGCTGGTGTCCACAGGGCTTCACACTGACAAATATCCAGCACGAAGCGTTTCAGGATGTTCAGACCCTGATGAGTATGAGTCACTTCCGGATGGAACTGTACACCATAAAAACGTTTTTCTTCATTCGCCATAATGGCAAATGGGCAACTATCAGTGCTGGCTACGGTAGTGAAGCCTTCCGGAATGGCAGTAACTTTATCGCCATGACTCATCCACACATCCAGTACCGGTGTACCTGATTCATTCAGTGCATCCTGAATACCGCGGAACAGTTCGCTATCACCTTTCAGCTCAACCTGAGCATAACCAAACTCACGCTCATTAGAGGTAGAAACTTCGCCACCCAATTGCATAGACATGGTTTGCATGCCATAGCAGACACCCAATACCGGCACACCCGCGTTGAACACATATTCTGGCGCACGTGGACTGTTGTTCTCAGTTGTGCTTTCCGGGCCACCAGAAAGAATGATGCCGCTAGGGTTAAATGCACGGATTTGTTCTTCAGTGACATTCCATGTCCAAAGTTCACAATAAACACCGATTTCACGGATACGGCGAGCAATAAGTTGTGTATATTGCGAGCCAAAATCAAGGATCAGAATGCGATGCTGATGGATATTAGTTGTCATTAGAGGTGAATTCCCAAAACAAGTGGCAATTAAAAAATAAAAAAATCAGTGACCCGCTATTGCGAGCCACTGTGTAAGTAAATTACAGACCTAAACGGTAATTTGGTGATTCTTTCGTGATAGTCACGTCATGAACGTGACTTTCCTGAATACCAGCGCCACTGATACGAACGAATTCTGCTTTAGTTCTCAGTTCATCAATCGTAGCGCAGCCTGTCAGGCCCATACAGGAGCGTAGTCCACCCATTTGTTGGTGAACGATGTTTTTCAGCAATCCTTTATAAGCAACACGGCCTTCGATACCTTCCGGTACTAATTTATCTGCCGCATTATCAGTCTGGAAGTAGCGATCAGAAGAACCTTTGGACATTGCGCCCAGAGAACCCATTCCACGATAGGATTTGAATGAGCGGCCCTGATAGAGTTCAATTTCACCCGGAGATTCTTCTGTACCTGCCAGCATTGAACCCACCATCACACATGCAGCACCTGCGGCAATCGCTTTAGCGATGTCGCCAGAGAAGCGGATACCACCGTCAGCAATAACCGGTATCCCTGTTCCTTCCAGTGCTTCTACTGCATCAGCAATCGCGGTAATTTGTGGTACACCAACACCGGTCACGATACGGGTAGTACAAATAGAACCAGGGCCGATACCGACTTTAACGGCATTCACACCTGCTTCTACCAGCGCTTTAGCGCCTTCACCGGTTGCTACGTTACCACCAATAATTTGCAGATTAGGGTATTTAGCGCGGGTTTCACGGATACGCTGCAAAACACCTTCAGAATGACCGTGGGATGAGTCAATCAGCAACACGTCTACACCAGCAGCGACCAGCGCATCAACACGCTCTTCATTGCCAGCACCGGCACCAACAGCAGCACCTACACGCAGACGACCCTGCTCATCTTTACAAGCGTTTGGCTTACGTTCTGCTTTCTGAAAATCTTTCACTGTGATCATGCCGAGCAGATGGAAGTTATCATCAACAACCAGTGCTTTCTCAACGCGTTTTTCGTGCATTTTCTGCAATACTACATCGCGAGCTTCGCCTTCTTTTACCGTCACCAGACGCTCTTTTGGTGTCATTACTGCGGTAACTGGCAATTCCAAATCTGTAACAAAACGCACATCACGGCCAGTGATGATACCTACCAGCTCGTTAGATTCTGTTACGACAGGATAACCAGCAAAGCCATTACGCGCAGCTAATTCATTAACTTCACGCAATGTTGTTTGTGGCGTTACAGTGACAGGATCGGTGACAACACCACTTTCATGTTTTTTCACGCGGCTGACTTCTTCAGCCTGACGTTCAATAGGCATGTTTTTGTGAATAAAACCAATTCCCCCTTCCTGTGCCAGCGCAATAGCCAGAGAAGATTCCGTCACGGTATCCATTGCTGCTGAGAGCATAGGCACGTTCAGGCGAATAGTAGATGTTAATTGTGTGGACAAATCCGCCGTGTTAGGCAGAACTGTAGAATGGGCAGGAACCAACAGAACGTCGTCAAAAGTTAATGCTTCTTTTTTAATTCGTAACATGAGCAATATCTCACCAAGCTATGGGGCGTCAATAAGGGATAAAATATTGCCGCGGCATTATACAGGCCGTAATCGGTTGCCTCCAGCATTTTCTGAAAAAATTTCTTGATTAGTGGTGGCGAGCAGTTATCATCAGTCAATTAAGTCCTTGTTTTAAAATTTGATCTAGCTCACATGTCACTGCCAACCAACACTGGAATTTTTTCTGTTAGCCGTCTAAATCAGACGGTTCGTCAGCTATTAGAGCTGGAAATGGGTAAAATTTGGCTCAGTGCCGAAATTTCTAACTTCTCCCAGCCTTCGTCCGGTCATTGGTATTTCACGCTGAAAGATGAGCGGGCACAAATCCGGGCGGCGATGTTCCGTAGTTACAATCTGCGGGCAACCTTCCGGCCACAAAACGGTCAGCAGGTATTAGTTAAAGCACAGATCACTCTGTATGAGCCACGGGGTGATTATCAGTTGATTGTGGAAAGTATCCAGCCTGCCGGTGATGGGTTGCTGCAACAACAATTTGAAATTTTAAAACAAAAACTCACCGCTGAAGGGCTATTTGAGCAGATTTATAAAAAATCACTTCCCTCGCCTGCAAAACGACTTGGTGTGATTACTTCAGCCAGTGGTGCTGCGTTACACGATATTCTGAATATTCTGAAACGCCGTGACCCTTCTCTACCCGTTATTGTTTACCCTACCGCAGTTCAGGGAGCAGAAGCACCGCTACAAATCATTCAGGCGATTGAATTAGCTAATATCCGGCAGGAATGTGATGTTCTCATTCTCGGGCGCGGTGGTGGCTCACTGGAAGATTTATGGTGTTTTAATAATGAACAGGTGGCACGGGCGATATTCCACAGCCAAATTCCTGTCGTCAGTGCCGTCGGGCATGAAACTGATGTCACCATTGCAGATTTCGTCGCTGATTTACGTGCACCCACTCCTTCCGCTGCGGCTGAGTTGGTGAGTCGCAATCAACTTGAGCTGCTGAGACAAGTTCAATCCCTGCAACAGCGCCTCGAAATGGCAATGGATTACTTCTTTGCCCAAAAGCAACGTGTTTTTAATGGATTACACCACCGCCTCCAGCAACAAAGCCCTGATTTACGGCTGGCACGTCAACAAAATCGTTTATCTGAATTACGTCAGAAATTAATTGACAGTTTACTACGTCATTTAAAACAGAATTCTGCTGCCAGTGAAAAATTAATTCAGCGTCTGTTACAGCACACTCCTGAGCAGGAGATACGACATTATAGCCAGCATATTCAACGAATTGATTTTCGCTTAAAACAGGCAATTGAACGGCAATTATCCCGCTATAAAGAGAAATTCGCTGTTTCCTGCTCGCGCATGGAAGCTGTCAGCCCACTGGCAACCTTGAGTCGCGGTTATAGTATCAGCGAAACACCGGATGGGAAATTGCTGAAGCAAATTAAGCAGGTAAAAGTGGGCGATTCACTGAAAACACGAGTACAGGATGGCTGGGTTGAGAGCCGGGTGACACAAGTACAGAAAGCCAGTAAGAGAAAAAAATAAATTCACATTATAATTTTTAAATTAATAAGGGGGTTATATTAAAATCCCCTCCCTTATTATATCCCCCCCTATTTTGTCACTTGATGAATGACATCTTTACTCTACACTTAATTATATAAAGAAATTATTTTCATTAAAAATAATCTTGTTAAAAAACACTATTTTTGCGTCCGCTATATTTATTTCCATAACAGCAATATCTTGGTTTTAAATATTTATGATAATAACTCAGTAATATTAAACATAAAATAAAGAGGTTCTTATGAACGACATAACATCTCAAACACTACAAAAAATCAGTAAAGAAGCTTTAGATGATATAAAAAAAACCTTAGATGATTTATCCATTCTAGTTAAAGATATAGTAAAAACGTTGCAAGATGCTAATATTATTTCTGCTCACACAGGGAAAATAATATCAGCCTCTCTACAGGGATTAATTAATCTTATAAGGGATGTTGTATATGCATTACTTTCTTAAAATTAAAATAAAGAGAGATTATTATGGAAGAGATAAAAAATGAAAAAACATTTTTATTAGATCCAAACATAAAAAAAGACATTTTAAATACACTCGAAAAAGCAGAGGATTTATTAAAAGAAATTCTGACAATCCTTAAAAAGGAGGAGGTTATTAGTGAATCAGGTTTTATTCAAGGAGATAGAATAATTAAATTAATTATAACCACAATTGAGATTGCATTGAACTATATTTAACAGGATCATTAAAACATCCGTCGCAATTAAAAACAATAATTAAATTTAAATATATTCAATCATTATTTTTAATAATTATTTAATGTTTAATTTTTTATGAATCACTCTGGAATTCTATTCAGAGTGATTCATATATTATTTTTTTAAAGCTCTATCAGAAACGAATTTCAGCACCCATTACGTAGGTTCTGCCGCGGGCGGTTTGAGTTACAGCTCCATCCTGCGTCATATTTGGTGAAGCACTCATGCGATTCATAGCATCCGCATAGTTTTTGTTAGCTACATTCTGTACTGATAATTTAACAGATATATTTTTATTGATTTTATAATCTGTATATAAATCAATAATAGTAGGTATCTTATCATCTTCTACCATTTTTACTTTATTACCATCTTCCGGATCAAGCTCTAATTCAGGATCCTGACTATAAGATTTACCTGTATATTTCACTATTGTACCAATACGAATTTTTTCTTCTAGTAAACGAACTCCAGTATCTAATGTCATATAACGTTTTGGCAATTGAGAAGCAGGACTTGCACCTAACATGATTGACGAAATTGAAGTAGGCTGCTGTGTTTTTTGCTGGCTGTAAGCTAATGAACTGTAGAATATACCAGAATCATAATTCGCTGAAAGTTCAAAACCTTTCATAATTACAGGCGTTATACTATTAGTATACATTTGCATAACAACATTCACATTAAGTGCATCTTCCTCCTCTTTTGTCAGATTATCGTCAAGTTTGCAAAACCTTTTTTCAGTACAAAGAGCATACTGATCGCTACTGATATAATTTTTAATTTTTGTATGGAAAAATGTTGATTTCAGATGAAACGTATCTCCATCAACAATTAAATTTGGACGATAGCTATTAAAACCAATTTGATATGTATCTGCTATTTCCCCTTTTAGGAATGGGTTTATAGCTGCCCCGGATTCACTAGGATATAAAGCTTCCTGTACATTAGGTGCACGCATTGAATGAGAATAGCTTACAAATGGTTGAAATATAGGATTAATTTCTGCTGATAATAAAATACTCGGATTAAACCCACGTGATTTAATATTTAATTGTGCTTCTCCCTGAGGAAAACAATTTACTCGTTCATCACAAGCTGGTTTTCTTCCCTTTAAACTAGAATCTAAATAGCTTAGTCCTAAATCGGCAGTATAAATACCACGTTCTATTTTTAATCGACTATAAATACTTTTTATATTTTGATTTCCATTTGGAGAAAAATGATTGTTTTCTTCTGTGGATGGAATCTCGTCGCTAAGATCTATACCTGTTTTTTTATTATATTCAGATTTCATTAACTTACTGCCAAGAGTAAATGAAAAATCCGTATCAACATAATTAAACCGGCTGGTGTTCTTAATATCAATAGCATCAGACTTATTGTGTGATCTACTTGCTCCTAAACCAGGTATAGCATCACGCTTAATATCTTGAGTAGAGCGGCCAGTACTAAGCAATATTTTAGCATCAATTAACTCACTAAATGGTGTAAAATGATATTTTAGATAATAATCATAACTATCAATATGCCGTTTAGTAAATTTATTATGATAAAAACGTCCAGATAATTCCAAATCATGAAAATCATTTGGCCTAATATTTAGTTTCATCAATTGTGAGTTGGGTTTCTGCTTAAATGTCTTATCCGTACCAAACTCTTCACTGCTTATCCCCATGCCATTTTTATAATGCGCATCAATACTATGACCACTCATAGCAAGCATAGCGCCAATGGAACCTTCAGAGCTGAATGCCTGTGTTTTCCCTGCAATAGCAACCATACCATTTTTACCTAACCCATTAGTACCATAGGTTGATTTAGTGCGTACACCCAGTTTATTACCTTCAAAAATAACATCATCAATGCCAATGGTACGAAAGTTAGCACTTCCCGCCAAGGCATTGACGGAATCCGAATCGTTAGCCTGTCCACGGTCAATATCTGTCCGAATAATAAAATTAGGATCAATCAAAGCACCAGTCTGGTTATAAGGCTGTGCCCCGTGTGAGAATTCACTTGGTGCTATACCATAAAAGCTTTGGCTTACCCCATCTACCATCATATTAACGCGACCAAAACCACTTAACCCGCGGATATTCACAGCTATCGTTCCTTGACTCACATCCATCTGGGTATAAGTCCCCGGTAAACTACGTAATACGCTGTCCATCGATTCCAGTTTATTATCTTCTCCCACAGAACTATAAGCACCGGGTTTTTCCATGGCTTCAATTTGTGGCCTGTTTTTATTATCCTGAGAACCAGAAACTTTTAATGGGCTGAACCGCATGACTTTTTGGTTTTTATTGTCATCTGTGTTTTCAGCGTAAGCGATTCCCTGAAGCCCGATAAATACCGCACTGGCTCCGGCTATTTTTGCCATGATTTTCATTAATATCATCCTAAATTAAAAATATTTATTAAAGCTCACATTGCTTCGCTAATTTCGCGATAATTTTATTGTTTTTAAGGCATAAAAACCCTGGATACTGATAACGAATTATCAGTATCCATCATTATTAATATATTTTTATTAATCTTTTAAGTGTGGAAAATAGGTTTTAGCATCATCCAACATCAACAGGAAACTATAATCGAAAGCAATATCGTTTATACGATTAAAACGCCCCGGCTTTCCACCGTGTCCTGTATCCATGTTGGTTTCTAATAACAGTAAACTATCCCCTTTTTTCATTTCCCTTAATTTAGCTACCCATTTCGCTGGTTCCCAGTATTGCACCTGAGAGTCATGTAAGCCGGTTGTTACTAATAAATGAGGGTAACGCTGGGGCTGAATATTGTCGTAAGGGCTATAAGATTTAATACGGAAATAAACGTCCTTATCATCCGGATTCCCCCACTCATCATATTCCCCTGTCGTTAATGGAATAGACGGATCAAGCATTGTCGTCACTGCATCAACAAAAGGAACTTTAGCGATCACACCACGGTATAGCTCAGGTGCCTGATTGACCACCGCTCCCATCAGTAAACCGCCCGCACTGCCACCTTCGGCATAAACGCGTTTACTATCACCATAACCTTCAGCAATTAATGCTTTCGTAGTATCAATAAAATCATGGAAGCTGTTCATTTTATTTTCGAGCTTGCCCTGAAGATACCAATTACGACCTAAGTCACCACCACCACGAACATGAACCAATGCATAGACAAAACCACGATCCAACAGGCTTAAAAGTGCAGAGCTAAAATAAGGATCCATGCTGATACCATAGGCACCATAGCCGTAAATCAAAATCGGGTTCTGGCCTTTTTTGAACAGGGACTTGCTGTAAACCAAAGAAACCGGTACTTCTACCCCATCCCG
This sequence comes from Xenorhabdus sp. KJ12.1, assembly GCF_963876495.1. Lineage (NCBI taxonomy): Bacteria > Pseudomonadati > Pseudomonadota > Gammaproteobacteria > Enterobacterales > Morganellaceae > Xenorhabdus > Xenorhabdus sp. KJ12.1. The sequence goes on along the minus strand of NZ_CAWNQH010000064.1, from coordinate 62,692 downwards.
CGCTTTGATCCAAATACGCTGGCTTTCATAGTTTTCTTTATTAAATCCTTTCACTTCCTGCTGTTTCAGCAATTCGCGTTCACCGGTTTGCATATTCCACTGGAATACTGAGCTTGGTGTTGTCAGGGATGAATAACTATAACGCAGCAAATCCGTTTCTGGCTCAGGATTATAGTTCAAGGATGCCATATAAGCCGGATCATCAAACTTAACCTGTTTTTCTTGCTGGGTTTTCCAGTCAATCTGACGAATTGAGGACAATCCTTTAGTTCGCTCTTGTACCACCAGCCACTTGTTAAACAGAGTAAAATCTTCCAGATCAGTATTATCCTGTGGTGCAATTACTGTTTTCCATGGCTTATTAATGGCATCTGTCTGATATAGACCAAACAATGGGTGTTCATAATTGGAACGGATATAAAATTGCCCACGGAAATGGTCGATATAATATTCACGCCCAGCCTGACGGGCAGAGAACATTTGTGGTTCCTGTTGCGGGTTATTTGCATCTATCAACCGATATTCTGAGGTTGAATAGCTGGTGATCGAAACCAGAATGTAGTCAAGCGAGGTACTTTTCGAAATTGACAGATAGAAACGATCATCATCTTCCTGATAGATCTTTTTATCCTGTTGAGTATCCGTGCCATATTGGTGACGAAATAGCTGGTAAGGCAGCAGGGTTTGTGGATCTCTGCGAACATAGAACAGAGTCTTACCATCATTGGCCCACAAAATATTACCGGAAGTATTCTCTATAACGTCATTTTGCCACTCACTGTCACCAAAATTTCTGAAGGAGATTTGGAAGTTACGACGGCCCTGAGTATCTTCAGCGATAGCAATGCGTTTATTGTCCCGGGTTACAGCAAACCCACCGATTTGGTAAAATTTATGGCCTTTCGCTCGTTCGTTACCATCAACCATGACCTGCCAGTCAGTTGAGTTATCAACCGGCTTACGCTGATAGATAGGGAAATCTTTGCCTGATTCATAAATGGTGCGATAAATATAACCATTGTAAGTATAAGGTACCGACTGGTCTTCCTTATTCATACGGCCAACCATTTCGTTATACAGAGTTTCCCGTAGCTCCTGACCAGATTTCAGCATCTCTTTGGTATAGTTATTTTCAGCGGCCAGATAATCAATAACTTCTTTATTCTGACGCTGGTCATCACGTAACCAATAATAATCGTCAACACGGGTATCACCATGAATAGTTATTTCATGAGGCTGCTTTTTAGCCATAGGTGGTATCATTTTTTCCTCCAACGCGATAGCCGTGACGCTATTACTCAGCAAACTACTACCCAACAAAAAACTGAGCACGGCTTTCTTGGCTTTTGGTGAAAACACCGTTTTATACTGTGACATGCCATTCGTCCTGTTTTTTTATTGTTTTTAAAATCAATTGTTATTGATATAAAGTGAAATCAACCGGTAATTCAACCGTAACACTGCCATTGGTTAAAATAGAATCAGGCGGAATGGGTAATGGCTGCGCCCTTTCCAGTACAAGCCTTGCTTCCCTGTCAAGTGAGTTCGTTCCAGAGCGTCTTACCAATTCACTGTCAATCACATTACCAAATTGATTAACTGTAAATTTCACCATTGGACGCCCTGTACGTTTTCTCCTCTGAGCATCTGAGGGGTATTTTTTATAGCGGTTTAAATGACCACTAACTTCCGCCTGCCAGACAGCTTTAGCATCAGCGGCAGCATCTGAATTACTTTCATAAGAAGCCGCAGTGCGGGAAGTAATGTTATCCGCCGTAGCCGTACTGGTTGTCGGTGCTGCGGTACTTTGTGATTTTTCACTTTCCTGCTCTTTTGCCTGCACTCGCTTAACCGGTTGGGCTTTTTTAGGTGCATCTTGCTCTTTTGGTTTCTTTTTCTTCGTTTTATCAACCAGAAGCATGGCTTCTTCATTCACATCCAATTTTGGCATATTGACAGCATCAATCTTACTTTCTTGTTGTTCGCTGGTAACAGATAACTGCTGCTCAATACCAATCGGTTGTTTTTCGACTTTGTGTATTGCTTCCGTCTGTAGTGATACTTCCATCATAACTGCGGGTGGAGGTAAAAATTCCTCAATATCAAGATCCTTCGGTTTATAAACCAACCAACCGACCAACAGGACGTGCAGTGTGATAGCGGCGAGAAAGGATTTTGTCACGTGACCAACGTGAGTGGTTTGATACGTTGTATACGTCAACATTTCTTATAGCACATTATGTCAAAGATAAATTAAGGGAATGATAATCAATTGGATATATAAATGAAAACTATTTTTATTTATTATGAGCATCACATCCTTGTGATAGATACACCTACTTAGTTACTTTGGCAGTCACTTTGGGTGTAAACCAGACAAAATCAGCATATTCTTTATTCAAGGCGACGCCTTTTTCAGCAATAACCAGCACAACAACCTGTTCATCAGATGCTACTTTTTTCACATGCTGAGGGACTCCCATCGCTTTTACCGCATGGTATCCTCCGGCAAACAGCATTGCAGGTGATGGCGCTTTCATCAATTGTTCTGCCATTCTCTGATCACGCAGTTGCTGAATTTTGCTCATTGCAGCAAGATTTAATTCATCTATATTACCACCATGGGAATTTTTGATGGTTTCATCAATACGCTTTTTGACATCTTCAGAGACTAAGGAAGTTTTGTCCCCGGCTTTATAACTTTTATATGCCCGATCAATTTCACTGCGATTCAGGTTAGCGGCTAACAAGGGATAAGGTGCTTTCACTAATTCAACAACCAGTTTTCCATATTGTTCCCAAGGCCAGCCTTCTTGCCATGCTAACAACTGTTTAATGCGTTCATCCCTGACTATCGGATCATCCTGCAACCAGCTTTTCACTTTATTGACTCTTTCTTGCTGATCCGGATTAATCATTTCCAGCAATACGGAACCATGAGGTCGTTTTTTCTCCAGCTGCTGAACCAGCCATAATTCAATTTGATGGTGATAAGGGTTATCGTGTTTTTCACCCACAATAACTCTGGGATAAGTGGCCAATTGATTAAGTAATTCATCAGAAGTGATGGCTTTGCCTGTTCTCATGTCAAGCAATACACCTGATTGGGTTAATTCACCGGAAAGCGTTTGTTTTACTGCCTGAGAGTTACTTTGTGTCGTTGTTGATGATGTCGCACAACCACCAAGCAGAAAGGCACACACTAAAAAAGTTGTTTTTATACAGATAGATGTTTTCATTGGTATTCATTATCCAGTTAAAAATTCCCTGCATATTATAGATAATGATAATTATTTACAAATAAAAATACCCCGCCAAACAAGAGCCTGACGGGGTATTTGTCTGTTTATCCTGGCTAATTAATGAAACCTGGATATTGATAGCAATAAATTATAATACCAATCAATTACAGTGGATTAGTCTGCGCTTCGACCGCAGCCAGTGCCACCATGTTAACAATACGGCGAACAGAAGCGATTGGTGTCAGTACATGGACAGGCTTAGAAACACCCATCAGCACCGGACCCACTGTGACACCATCTGAGCTGGTAACACGCAGCAAGTTATAACTGATACGAGCGGCTTCCATATTAGGCATAATCAGCAGGTTAGCTGAACCTTTCAACGGGCTGTCCGGCATAATGTCACGGCGAATGCTTTCCACCAGCGCAGCATCACCGTGCATTTCACCATCAATTTCCAGCGATGGTGCCATTTGTTGTACCAACTCCAGTGTCTTACGCATCTTTTGAGCAGATTCACAGTCAGAAGAACCAAAACTTGAACGGGACAACAGAGCAACTTTTGGTTCAATACCGAAGCGACGCACGGTTTCTGCTGCCATCAGTGTAATTTCAGCCAGCTCTTCGGGTGTCGGGTCTTCGTTAACATAAGTGTCAGCAATAAAAGTATTACCCATCGGCAACAATAAAGCATTCATTGCACCCGCTGTGTGCACACCCTGACGGAAACCAAAGACGTCTTTGATAATCTGATAATGCTCACCATAACTACCAACCGTACCACAAATCAGGCCATCAGCTTCGCCACGATGAACCATGATGGCACCGATTAGAGTCGGATTACCAATAACCGTCCGGCGTGCCTGATCCTGAGAAACACCACGACGCTTCATCAGTTGGTAATATTCCTGCCAGTATTCTTTGAAACGTGGATCGTTTTCGTTATTAACGACTTCGAAGTCTTTACCTGCTTCAATATGAAGCCCCTGCTTCTTGATACGCATTTCGATAACGCTTGGGCGACCAATCAGAACAGGATACGCCAACCCGAGGGAAACTAATTCCTGAGTCGCGTGGAGTACCCGGATATCCTCACCTTCTGCCAGTACAATACGTTTTTTCTCTTTTTTCGCCTGAGAGAAAATAGGCTTCATGAATAAGTTAGTTTTGTAGACAAACTCATTCAGTTTTTCGATATAGGCACCGAAATCGGTAATAGGACGGGTTGCCACGCCTGAATCCATCGCGGCTTTTGCTACAGCAGGTGCAATTTTCACAATCAGACGTGGATCAAATGGCTTCGGTATAATGTATTCCGGGCCGAAGAACAAATCCTGATCGCCATAAGCAGAAGCCACTTCCTGGCTTTGTTCAGCCAGCGCCAGATCAGCAATTGCATGTACACAAGCCAGTTTCATCTCTTCATTAATAGTCGTTGCGCCTACATCCAGTGCACCACGGAAGATGAATGGGAAACAAAGCACATTATTGACCTGATTAGGGAAATCAGAACGACCTGTACAAATAATTGCGTCAGGGCGCACAGCTTTTGCCAGTGGAGGCAGGATTTCCGGCTCTGGGTTCGCCAGTGCCATAATCAGCGGATCCTTCGCCATTGTTTTCACCATCTCTGGCGTCAGTACTCCGGGGCCGGAGCATCCGAGGAAAATATCAGAATCAGGAATAACATCAGCCAGTGTACGGCTGCCATTATCTTCAATTGCGTAATCGGCTTTCGTTTTTTCCATATTCTCTTCGCGACCACGATAGATAACACCTTTCGAGTCACAAACGACAATATTTTCACGTTTCAGGCCTAAAGCCACCAGCAGGTTCATACAGGCAATAGATGCCGCACCCGCACCAGATACTACCATCCGTACTTTGCTGATATCTTTATTAACGACACGCAGTCCGTTAATTACAGCGGCAGTACAGATAATTGCTGTACCATGCTGGTCGTCATGGAATACAGGAATTTTCATCCGCTCACGAAGTTTTTGTTCAATATAGAAGCACTCAGGAGCTTTGATATCCTCAAGGTTGATACCACCAAAAGTCGGCTCCAATGCCGCAATGATGTCAATTAATTTATCCGGATTAGACTCATCTATTTCAATATCAAAAACATCAACGCCAGAGAATTTTTTGAATAGAACTCCCTTTCCTTCCATTACGGGTTTGCCAGCCAGTGCCCCGATATTTCCCAGCCCCAATACAGCACTACCATTGGAGATAACTGCCACCAGATTACCACGAGCAGTATATTTATATGCCATCAGTGGATCTTCTGCTATTTCAAGACAAGGAGCGGCAACACCCGGTGAATATGCCAAAGCTAAATCACGTTGTGTCGTCAACGGTTTAGTCGGAGTAATCGTGATTTTCCCCGGCTGCGGAAATTCATGAAAATCAAGGGCACTTTGTTTTAATTTTTCGTCCATCGTCTGATCCTTTGTGAGTCATGTCTAAGTAAAAATCCGCTCAGTATAATAGTTACGGAAGGTTAAATCATGGTGCTAACCGCATTTTTGTCAATGATCATTGAAACAACAGATCATATCCTCTGTTGTTTTCAGAATTCAATGCAGCCAGCAAAGCAATCAACAAAGAAGCAACCTTAAATATAGAGAGTATAAAACGATCTGTTAATGGCTTCACATTAACCAATATTATATAGAAAGACTCTAATTATACTCATGTAGAGGTAGCTCCATTTTCTATCCATTAATAACTCACTGAATTAATAAAAGAGACATTTAAGAAACAACTTTAAAATGAGTTTACAAAAACAAAAATTAATCTATAAAATAATCATAAAAATTTGATTGAGAAAATTATTAGCAATTAAGGAAAATCATTTTCTTATGTCTGTGAAATTTATTTCATGTGAATTGATAATCTTATTTGCGATATTTCATTTTTTATATCAGGATATATTTTTGGAATCTCTATTATTGATGATTCAATATACTCTATAAAAATCACACAGCTATTTAACATAAAACAGAATTCTGTTTTTTATGTTTTATCAAAACATAAGATCGGCATTTCTATTATGGGAGAAGGAATATGCATAATCATACAGTCATGATAGTCGATGATCACCCTATCATTCGTCATGGTTTAAAAGGGCTGATTGAATCAGAAAGAGAACTCATTGTGACTGCGGAGACAGATAACGGCGAAGATGCCATTAATATCGCTTGTCAAATAAAGCCAGATATCATTTTAATAGATTTGAAGATTCATGGGCTTTCAGGGATTGATACGATTAAGTCACTACGCCGAAAAGGGCTTGATTCCTATGTTCTGGTTCTCTCAGACTCGGATAACAGAGGTGATATTTATGATGCTGTGGATGCAGGTGCAAATGGTTATTTGTTAAAAGATATTGAACTTAGCCCTCTGTTGGTTAACATTAAAAAAGCAGTAAATGGACAAGCGGTATACAGTGAGAAAGTTTACCAATATTTATCTAACCGTCATCTTTATGTTGATCCTTTATCCAAATTAACCAAACGCGAATTAGATGTTTTAAAAGAAATCTCAGAAGGAATGACGAATAAAGAAATTGCTGACTTTCTTTTTATCTCAGAAGAAACAGTCAAAGTCCATACACGTAACCTGTTGAAAAAACTTAAAGCCCGTTCCCGCCTCGAAGCCACCATTACCTATCTGAAACATAGAAAAGCAGATTTAATATAATATTCGACGCTCAATTCCTACAATGAATAACACAATTTCCCTGATTTTAATTTACAGGGAAATTGTGAATTAAAACCCCTTAAAGTTAATGATAATTAATTCAACTAAATTTATAATAATTTAACTTATAATAAATAATATTATTATTTTGCAATGAAACTAAGTTTTAAAAGTTAATTTATTCACCAGATATATAGATGGTTGTATTTTGTAAACTTTAACTATCTATTGATATTAAATAAAGCAAACCAACTTGTGTATAGTTGACCTCTGATCAAACCTTGCGGACATTGCTAGCCGGATGAAAACGTAAACCCCGCTCAACCGAAGCAATAAGCAAGGTTTGTGTTATCTGGATAAAATGGCAAATTTCCCGCATTATACTCTTCGCCTTTCAGGATTCAGCCAACTGGCTGCAACTTGAAAGTAACAGCTATACCCCATCGGTTGCGCGTTGTATTGCGGTGACAAGGGAATGAATTTCCCCAGCCAGCAAGAGGCAGCTTGAAAAACAACGGGTATATATGTCAGATTAAATCAGGATTAAGGATCTCATAATGTCAGATACCACCTTTCAAAAAACTTTCACTCTGTACGGTATCAAAAATTGCGATACTGTGAAAAAAGCACGTCGTTGGTTGGAAGATCAAGAGATCCCATATCGATTCCATGACTATCGCGCTGACGGCTTATCACCTGATCTACTTCAGCTATTTATTGAACAATTAGGCTGGGAATCTTTACTAAATACTCGCGGAACAACCTGGCGCAAACTAACCGATGAGCAAAAATCAGCCATCAATAATGCCGAAGCAGCCAAGGCTCTGATGCTGGAACAACCCGCTATCATTAAACGACCACTATTAGCGTCTCAAGAAGAAAACACATCTCAAAAAACAGGCAGTTACTTACTGGGCTTCAAAGCTGAACAGTACCAACAGTTTTTTTCACATGATTCTATCCAATAGTTTCTAAAAGAAAGCTGACAAAACTACAGCTTGAAAACTGTAGGGAATTTCTCTTACAAATATACCCGGTAAATTTCAGGCTGCGTCAGCGCTGCAAAGAAACGCAGCCACAAAATGCAGCCTGAAAGATGACAGGCAGAAAGATCTTCCAACTTAATAGGGGCGTATATAATGACTTGTCCAGTGATTGAATTAACCCAGCAATTAATTAAAAGGCCTTCCGTCAGCCCCGATGATCAGGGCTGTCAGGAGATTATGATCCAACGCCTGCAAAACGCTGGCTTTACCATTGAACGGATGCCTTTTGGTGATACCCTGAATTTCTGGGCCTACCATGGAACAGGAGCTACGTTTGCTCTGGCAGGCCATACCGATGTTGTCCCTGCGGGTGATATTTCAGAATGGCAAAGCCCCCCATTTGAACCAACCATTCGTGATGGTATGTTATATGGTCGCGGTGCTGCGGATATGAAAGGATCTCTGGCTGCCATGGTGGTTGCAGCAGAACGCTTTGTTGCAGAAAACCCTAATCATCAGGGTCGCCTTGCTTTCTTAATTACTTCCGATGAGGAAGCCCACGCAATAAACGGTACTGTTAAGGTCGTTGAAGCTTTAATGGCTCGCCATGAGCGACTGGATTACTGTCTGGTGGGTGAGCCCTCCAGCCAAAAACGCCTTGGCGATATGATCAAGAATGGTCGTCGGGGCTCTCTGACGGCAACTGTGACCATTCATGGTATTCAGGGGCATGTTGCTTATCCTCAATTTGCTGATAACCCAATTCATAATTCTCTCCCCTTCCTACAGGAACTCGTCAATACTAAATGGGATAATGGCAATGAGTTTTTCCCTGCAACGAGTATGCAAATAGTCAATATTAATGCGGGTACGGGAAGTAATAACGTCATACCGGGTAAATTAAAGGTTCAGTTTAACTTCCGTTTCAGTACCGAACTGACAGATACCGAGATCCGCCAGCGAGTTGAAAGCATGTTGAAGAAATATAATCTGAAACATGATATTGAGTGGTGGTTATCTGGTCAGCCCTTCCTGACCTGCAAAGGGGAGCTGGTTGATGCGACAGTTGAAGCTATCAGCCATTATTGTGGATACAAGCCGGAACTATCAACCAGCGGCGGTACATCTGACGGACGATTTATTGCCAGAACCGGAGCTCAGGTTGTAGAGTTGGGGCCTATTAACGCAACCATTCATAAAACCAATGAGTGTGTCAGTGTCGCTGATCTACAGGAATTAAGCCTTATTTATCAGCGTATCATGGAGCAATTATCAAATGATGTCGCCTGAAATATTGACGGGGCTCTCGACAGAACACCTAGTGGCACTGTCAGGAGGCCACCATTTACAATTTGATGCAGCTAAAGCCTTCCTTGCGATGCAACGGGATGCGGCCAATGCTGGCTTTAAGTTACAACCAGCCAGCTCGTTTCGTGATTTTACCCGCCAACAGACTATCTGGAATGAGAAATGTCGTGGGCAACGCCCGGTACTGGATGCCGACAGTCAGCCTCTTGATATCAGCAAAATGACCGAAGGAGAAATCTGTGAAGCCATTCTCCGATGGTCTGCCCTGCCGGGAGCAAGCCGCCACCATTGGGGAACAGAATTGGATATCTATGATCCTTTTCTGTTGCCTCAGGATAAAAAGCTACTGTTGGAGCCATGGGAATATGAAGCGGGTGGTTATTTTGAGCCACTAACTGACTGGTTAACCGAAAATATGTCCCGCTATGACTTCTATCGTCCATTTACCCGTGACTGTGCATTGGGTGTAGCCTATGAACCGTGGCATATCAGCTATTGGCCTCTTTCTCATGAAGCAGAATGTCTATTCAATGAGCAGACTCTGTTAAATGCATGGCAGGGTCGTGATATTGCCGGTATCGATTGGCTGACTGCTAACCTCTCCTATGTTTTTAAAAAATATGTTAAAACAGAAAAAGAGGTTTAAGGATACTCATGCACTGGTTAACAAATTATTGGTGGATAGTCCTGCTGTTACTCGCTGGGGTTATTATTAACGCGATAAAAGAACTTAGCCGCCTCAACCCCAAAAAGTTTTTGGATAACAAACCGGAACTTCCTCCTCATCGGGATCTTAATGCTTCATGGGATGATGAGGACGACTGGCCTCAGGCGAATGGTAAAAAGAGTGATCATCAAAAGGATGATCAGAAGAAATAACCCAATCGTTCCATTGTCTGGCAAGTATTTCATCAATATTTGCCAGAGCATGGGCCGTTTCTTCCCGCCAGCATTTCAATAATGCCTTACGCCCATTCAGTGATAACTCATGCGCACATTGCTCAATCTCAATTTTCTGTTGCAAATATTTTCTCAATGCCGGTAAAGCCAGATCACTTACCAACAACAAACGTTGCAACGCAAAGTAAGAAGACGACAAGGAACGATGAGCAAATGCAAAACCAGCCAACTCCCGCCAATCACTTTCATTAAGCTGATTATCATCATTATGCTCAACAGGCAGCGCAAACCCAATCAACGACTTTAGCCAACTTGCATCACGGGATAACTGCTGCTGTGCAGCTCGGGCCAACCATTCCCCCTGTTCACTCAAGGGCAGGATCGCCATGGCAGCATAACAACCACTACTCGCTTCAAGGTGTGTTCCCATCCTCACTAACTGAAAACCACATTTTTGCCAAAGTGACCAGAGTTCAGCGGTATAACCAAAACTAACGGAAATGAAGTCCAGCTTTTGGATTCGGGCGACCTGACACTGCTGAGTAATCAGACGTTGTGCAATCCCCATACGTCGGTATTGTGCCTGAACAGCAATGCGGCTGACTCTCTGTGAACGCATCACTGCTGCCTGCGGAAATCCTGCATGAGCAGCCAGAGACTGGGCTACCAGATTACCTCTCGGGCGACGACGACCAGCCCATATTTCATGTGCCAGTACCGGAGATAACCCGCCTTCATTCACCATCCATAGAGCACCAACCAATCGTGGATTAGCATGATCGGAACTAGACATGGCAGCAAGGAATGTCATTCCATTGCCATCCAGTAACCGGCGTAAATCGAGGGGAGATGTACGATAATGGGCGCTTGCCAGTAATCCGTAAAACTGCCGCAATAGTTGAGGTTGTTGTAACCACACAGCCTGATTAATAGACTGAAAAAACAAACTATTTTCAATATTAGGGTCAGGTAATGACGATGAAAACAAATTGCTGTCATCAAATAGTAGAGCGTTATCCAGCCACTTTTCCAGCGGATCATTTTCAGACCAGCGCATTGGCGTTTTCAACTCCCTAATCTGACAATCAGGCAAAGCAGCACAGAATTTCAATAAAAATCCCCGTCCGGTACCTTCGTAACCCTGTACCGTTGTGGTCATTAGTACACGCGGAAAATATCGAATCAACTCAGATAACTGTGGTGTCGGAATTGCTGCCGCTTCATCAATCAAAAGCCAGTCAGCATTGCTCTGTTGTGTGTCTGTATTTCTCTGTTCCCGACACGCATTCTCCCGGATAAATTTCAGTAAATTATCAACTGACCAGAATGGTATTTGCTGCGAGCCAGAAACTGTATCGCTATTCTGAAGACCACCTTCAAAACTATTATTGAAAGATTCAGCATAGTGCCGAATGACTTCAGTTGTTATTTTTGCCGGAGCACATAACCAGCAGCTTCCCTGCCACTGACGAGCCAGCATTCCTGCCAGTGCAGACTTGCCTCGCCCGCGTGGCGCAGTAACTACCCAAACCCCTTGTGAAACCTGTAACATTTGCTCAAGAATGAGTTGCTGGCCTGCTGTCGGATTCCCATCCGGTTTCTTCCACGACAATGTCTGAGGCAATAGCGATGCCTGAAAAGGCTTGTCTTGACGCCATAATAAACAATCAGAAGAATTAAGGAGCTGTTGTTGGATATGCTGAATAAAATAGCGGGTTGGGATCACACCGGCAGATTCATTCCAGCGAGAACTGTCTTCATCCGGTAAATCAACCCATTGTGACCAGGCAGGAACACGCATCACCAACCAGCTTCCTGCTTTTAGAGTCCCTGCCAGTATTGCTAATGCTTCGGCATTAAAGCCACGGGTGGCATCAAAGACCCCGTGCAAAAATTCACGCCCCAGTAAACCGATTGCTTTTATTGGCTCAACAGAACCGGAAGTACCAGATGCTACTGTTATCCAGTCCCCCTGTAGCTGGTTTTTCAGAGAGGCAACAATCTGTTCACTCCACTGAGTTTCTCCGCTGAGCACCAGTAAACGACGCTGTCCTTGTCGTTGCATCTGCTCCTGCAACGTTTTCCATTCAAAATTCATTCCTGTCATGATTTTCCAATCACAATGGATAATATGCCTGCCGCAATTAATGGGCCAACCGGAACACCTTTAAATAAAGCAACACCGAGCACCGTGCCGACCAATAACCCGGCTACGGTCGATGGCTGATTTGACATCAGGGATACTCCCCTGCTTCCCAGCCATGACACAAGAACGCCGACAGCAATAGCAAGCAATGATTTCCAGTTTAGGAATGAACTGAATATATCCTGTGCAGATATTTTGCCACTTGCGATAGGAGCCATAACACCGATGGTGAGTATTAAGATCCCCAGTGTTAAACCATATTTTTCGACCCAGGGAAAAAATTGATTCAAGGGAGTTATTCGGACAACAAGCAAAAACAACATTGCCAATGTTACAGTCATGTTATGACTGATAATACCGAGCCCTGCCAGTACTAACAAAATGAGTAAGGTAGGATCAATGTGACTCATCATTTTTCTGTTCCATATATACATCCTGATATAGAGCAGAATGATAACTTAATTATTAGACATGTAAGTAGAAATATTAATATCAGTGGAAATATAGTCAATGAATCACTATATTTTATAAAAAATAGTTGCGAATACGTAATTAATCTTTCAAATTATCTTTCTGACAGATATTGATGCTTTTATAAGGTGAATGCGGAAAGGTCACGAGGCACTTCCTCGGCAACAGGAAGCGTTCATACAGGAAATATGAAAAAATCAGCACTTTTAATCACAATCAGTATGTTATTAACAGGTTGTACTACTCAATGGATACCAGCAAGGAGCAATCCAACACCTTTTCATGAAGCAGATTTGGAGTGTCAATCAAACGCTCTACAGCAATTCCCGGTGAAAAATGAAGTAGCCCAGACTTCTCACCTCAAAACCGTCAGAAATTCCTGTGGTAAAGATTGCACATATATGCAAAGCGTTCCTATGACTGAAAGTTATATCATTGACGTTAACGAAAGTTCCAGAAATCAGGTCTATAGTTTTTGTATGCAGCAAAAAGGCTGGAAGCAAAAAACAAATTACTGGCTGTAACTTACCATAGCTGGGTATCCGCCCTAAAATTATCTTTTTATGAAATCAAAGGTGCTCTAGTGTACAGAGCACCTTTGTTTTTTATACCCGCATGTTTGATACAAAATCAGCCATCATTCAAGCAAGGTAATCGTTTGCGTCATTAATCCAAAATAACACCAATCCGCTGAGCTACCTCTTCGTACGCTTCAATTAAGCCACCAAGACTCTGGCGAAAACGATCTTTATCCATTTTATCCATTGTCTGCTTGTCCCACAGCCGGCTGCCATCTGGTGAAAATTCGTCACCTAGCACAACTTTCCCTTTAAACAGGCCGAATTCCAGCTTAAAGTCCACCAAAATTAAACCGGCATCATCAAATAACTTACCCAAGACTTCATTAGCTTTATAGCTCAAGCGCTTCATCTCAGCTAAATGCTCTTTGCTGACCCATCCGAACGTTTCGCAATAAGATTCATTCACCATCGGATCATGCTTAGCATCATCTTTCAGAAACAGATCAAACAAAGGAGGATTCAGCACCATTCCTTCTTCCACGCCAAGACGCTTCACCAGCGAACCAGCCGCGCGATTGCGGATAACACATTCAACCGGCACCATATCAAGCTTCTTAACCAGAGATTCATTATCTGACAGCAACTGTTCCAGTTGGGTTGGAATACCCGCCTCTTCCAGCTTACTCATAATGAAGTGGTTAAATTTATTGTTTACCATTCCCTTACGATCAAACTGTTCAATGCGTTCACCATCCAATGCTGATGTATCATTACGGAATTCCAGCACAAGCAAGTCAGGATTATCAGTGGCATACACTGTTTTTGCTTTTCCACGATACAACTCAGCTTTTTTCTGCATATTACACTCCAGAGATATGACATCTTTAAACGGACTATTAAACAAAAAATTTACTTAACTATATACACAATGGATTTCAAGATGCGTCGCGGCGGCAAGAGAGTGAACCCCCGAGAGCATAGATAACTATGTGACCGGGGTGAACAAACGCAGCCAACAAAGAGGCAACTTGAAAGACAAAGTGTATAAAGGGGCCGAAGCCCCTTTATATATTATTTATTTGTAGCTTTGCTAAATGCTGCTTGTAGCACCTCTACCATTTGATCATTTTCAGACTGAGTCAGCGGTTTACCTTTTTCGCTGATAAATTGCAGGCTGCTCCGGTTATCCAAATCGCCTACCTGTAACTTATAGTTGCCTTCGCTAATAGTTGGTGCTTCCACACCTAATGCTTTCCAGCCGGAAGAAGATAAACCTTTATAAGTAACCTCTATCGCACCAGTCGAACGGGTACGATCATTCACCTGCATACCTATGCTTTCCAACGCGTAAGGCAGCCTGTTCCAGATCACGTTATATGGTGCACGGACGATAATTTGTGGCAAACCTGTATTATCACCGCCACTTTGTACCGATAAAGCACCATCATTCTGCGTATTATGCTGCGCTGAAGCTTCTTTTTGGTCGTTCAGATAACCAGTCAGCGCATTTAGCATCAAGGTGTTGTAACGCTGGATTTCCGACGGGGTGTTAACCGCTTTATCACCCTGTTCCAGACCTGCACCTGAAACTGTTAAAACAATTTGGTAGCCCTGCTGAACCACAGAAATGTGGTAACGAACCTTATAAGGAACATTTTCATCTGATCGAGGCCACAAAATCCAGTCAGTTGTCAATGTCTGGGCTGCGTCATCTTTCTGGCTAATCGGATAGCCTTTTACCGCCAGAAAACTATTTACTTGTGACCACAATTTGCTGTACTCAGGGGTATTTTCAAGCAACAGCTTACTGCTTTGTGCGCTACTTTCAACACGGGAACCCGCTAATAGCGCCACGGTCTGCAACGGTGGACGTATATCAACCGATTTTCCGACATTCCCTTGTGGAACCACAGGTGGAATATCATATTCACCATTTTGCAGAGGTAAGTTCATCCCAGCAGGAATATTCAATAACTTCAGAGGGGGGGTATCAAGATAAGATTCATCACCACTCACTTGATGTTTATAGCTCTGATCGCTGGAACAGGCTGCCAGCAAGACGACCAATGACAGGCCAGCAACCTTCATGACCTTCGATTTTTGCAATAATGTTGCCATTAAAATTCCCTAAATTTTACAGTAATTCAGCCATTTTCAAGGCGTTCTCAACTGAAATTTGCCCTTCTTGCGTCAGCGGAACCATTGGCAGACGCAATGTATCGCTGGCAATCAGTCCCAGTTTATGACATGCCCATTTAGCTGGTGCCGGGCTAGGTTCAACAAATAGTTTATGATGCAATTCCTGCAGGCTACTGTTCAGGCTACGCGCTTTCGCAAATTCACCACGAGAAGCCAACTGACAAATTTGTGCCATTTCTGCTGCCGCTACATTCGCTGTTACAGAAATCGTTCCTTTTCCGCCAAGATACATAAAGTCGAGAAAACTTGCATCATCACCACTTAACAGAATAAAACTTTCATCATTAACCAGTTCTTGGATCTGGCTGACACGACTTAAGTTCCCCGTTGCTTCCTTGATTGCGACAATATTTTTCAGTTTCGCCAAACGTGCAACAGTCGGTGGCAGCAAATCACATCCGGTACGCGATGGTACATTATACAGAATTTGTGGTAAGTCGGTATTCTCAGCTATTGCTTTATAGTGCTGATACAAACCTTCCTGCGAAGGCTTATTATAATAAGGTGTCACAGACAGGCAACCAACAACACCTGTATTTTCAAAGCATCGGGTCAGCGATATTGCTTCCGCAGTAGCATTCGCACCTGTTCCGGCAATAACAGGAATACGACCATCAGCTAATTCGAGTGTTGTCAGTACAACATCGACATGTTCATCATGGTTAAGCGTGGCACATTCCCCGGTTGTTCCGACAGAAACAATTGATGCCGTACCACTGGCAACATGGTAATCAATCAATTTTTTCAAACTGCTCTTATCAACTCGGCCAGTTGAATCCATCGGTGTGATTATCGCAACCATACTGCCTGTAAAATCGAAGTGACCACTCTCCATTACCATTTCCTCTAAAATGAGTCTTACACTACAAATAAGAAAATCATGGTACTTTCTTGTCATAAGGAAGGAAACTCTTTGACCCTATGATTTCGATGATTTTTGTTAATATCAAGTGTAGACAATTAAACAGAGATTATAATCGTGCTCCATCTCTTATAAATGCCATTGACCTTCTCTTGATCATTTTTTATGTTTAGTAGCGACATGTACCCGCAGCCATCGACCATAGATAAGGAAAATCGCTTTGCCGAAATCAAAACAACATTTTTTAGTGCTCACAGCTCTTGGTGTAGATCGCCCCGGAATCGTCAACACCATCACCCGCCTTGTTAATACATGCGGCGGCAATATTGAGGACAGCCGTCTGGCAATGTTTGGCGAAGAATTTACCTTTATTATGCTGCTGTCCGGTAGCTGGAACGCGATTACTCTGATTGAATCGACCCTGCCACAAAGAGCCGCTGAACTCGAATTACTTGTTGTAATGAAGCGCACCCGCAGTGGCGCGGCAAAAAAATTTCCTTCTACTATTTCAGTTCGGGTAGATGTGGATGATTCTCCCGGCATTGTCGAGCGTTTTACCAATCTGTTCACAACCCAGAATTTCAATATTGCTGAATTGGTTTCAAAAACGCATCCCACGACTGAAAATATGCCTGCACGGCTGCAAATACAAATCACAGGCCATAATCCATTAGATGATAAAGGTGTTGTATTTAAAGAAACCTTCCAGCATCTATGTGCAGAGTTAAATGCTCAAGGCAGTATCAGTGTACAGGAAGTGTTAGGCGACGATTCAGTAAACTGGATAAAAAACAAATAATGGTAGCACCTGTAGAGGTTTGTATCCTGTCTTTGGTTTATCGTCTATAGAATCCTAACACAAGCAAAGAAGTTGCAACCCGAAAGATTAAAAATATACATGTAGTGAACATATAAGAATATTAGTGTATAAAACCAGTTAGATAAAAACGACTAAACGGAGAATACGTGATGAGTCCATTGAAAGCCGGAGATAAGGCACCACAATTCAGCCTACCTGATCAAGATGGTGAAAACATTAACTTATCTGACTTCAAAGGTCAGCGTGTTTTAGTTTATTTCTACCCCAAAGCAATGACCCCAGGCTGTACTGTTCAGGCATGTGGTTTGCGCGATACGATGGATGAACTGGAAAAAATTAATGTTGCCGTGTTAGGCATCAGTACAGATGCTCCCGAGAAATTATCCCGATTTGTTGAGAAAGAAATGCTGAATTTTACTCTGCTTTCCGATGTTAATCATCAAGTTGCCGAACAGTTTGGTGTTTGGGGTAGAAAACAGTTTATGGGCAAAGTCTATGATGGCATTCATCGCATCAGTTTTCTGATTGATCCTGCGGGTAATGTTGAACACGTTTTTGATAAATTCAAAACAAGCGATCATCATCAAGTTGTTCTGAATTATCTGCAACAGCATTCATCCTGAAATCTACTGAATGTAGCTGATAGCAAGTCAAGTAACACAGTCCTCCGTCTGCCTGACGGAGGATGCCACAGACTCCTATAGAATGAATTAGCTGTTTTTATGCCTTCCCTGCACGATCAGTGCAATCGCAGAAACTATATGAAGTAACGACATACGTATAATGTGGCTTGCCATCACAATACCTACATTAACCTTCATCGCCATAGCAGCAAATAACATTGCTTCCATACTGCCGGGAGCCCACGAAAGGATCAGCAAGTGCATTGGGTAATCCATCACTTGTGCCGTCACTGCTGCAACTAAAACTGTGATGGTCAGTGCGATAAACACAGATTGTATGGAAGACCAAATATTACTAATCAATGCTGAAAACGGAAACGCACTAAAATACGAACCGATCCTCATGCCCATTAACCCCATTGATAATAAACTGAGCAATTCAGGCAGCTTCAGTGTTACATCAGACAGATAGTGAACAACAATAGCAACAACCAATGAAGTCAGCATATAGGGTGCCGGAATATGTAAACGCTCCAACAGAACGCCGAGGATATAACCTCCGGTGGCAATCAGGATCAACCAGCCAATAATGCCGGGTGTATAAGAAAAAGGTGCTGCTTTAATCACTGGAGGAGGATTTAATCCGGTAATAATCCCGGCAATAATAATCAAGACGACCAAACGAATAGCATGGGAAATAACAATTTTTTGTGGTGGTGTTTTGGAATGTTCAGTCAGTACTAGGATCGCGGCTAGTGCACCGGGAACAGCACCCAATACTGACTCTGTGCGTGTCCATCCCATTTTCCGGTGAAACCAAAAATAGCCGACATTAAATTGCAGGATCAAGCAGATTAATAATGCGGGGAGCAACATCAGGATATCCCGCCCTTCTTCCATCGGTAATCCTTTGACCATCAACCCGATAGAGCTTCCTAATACAATTTGAACCACAGTCAGGCTATGTTTTGGTGCTGTAAGTGATATTTTCAGCCGGGATGCAATAATAACAGCCGCCATTGCCCCAAACATATATGCCAGAGGTAGCCCCAGCAGTGACAAAACCCATCCTAAAAGCATGCAAGGTATAACACTTAACAGTGATTTCACCGCCACTCCTTAGTTCAGTCTGTTTATTTGAATTTTTATCGAAATTACTGCAACAATTTCAAATTACGAAGATAACTCTTCTGATTTATCTTCCGGCCAGACATTAATAACAGCTTTAATCAACGTCGCCAATGGAATCGCGAAAAAAACGCCCCAAAAACCCCACAATCCGCCAAAAATAATGACGGAAATAATGATAATAAGCGGATGAAGATTAACTGCCTCTGAAAATAAAATAGGAACAAGCAGATTACCGTCTAACCCTTGAACAACCAGATAAGCAATAAATAGTGTCCAAAAATCTGTGCCCAATCCCCACTGAAATAGAGCTACCACAATGACAGGAATAGTCACTATTACCGTGCCGACATAGGGAATCAAAACAGATAAACCAACCAGAACAGCAAGTAACATGGAATAATGCAACTCAAAGAAAGCAAATACAGCATAAGTACAAATGGTTAAAATAACCATCTCCACAACTTTTCCCCGAATATAATTCGTAATCTGCTGATTCATCTCATGCCATAATTGCCCGGCTAAACCGTGATTACGCGGTAATATACGCTGGAATGCCGCTACCATTTTATTTTTATCTTTCAACAGGAAAAATACCATTAAAGGAACAATAATCAGGTAAATAGAGAGCGTCATCAGTCCAATCAAAGAAGCTACTGAAAATTTAAATACAGATTCTCCCGCTAAAGAAAATTTATTACGCAGATTTTCGGCAAACATATCAATGATACCGACATCAACTAAAACAGGGTAACGAGAGGGAAAAGTCCGGGCGTATTCCTTAAAGCGATTAAGCATATTCGGCAAATCGGAAAACAGATTAAGCCCCTGTTGCCAGACTGTTGGGGCAACAATCAGGATAATCAATGCACTGATCCCCATAAAAATGGCTAATACAATTGTCACTGAAAGAGTACGACTACAACCCAGCTTTTCTAATTTCACCGTCGGCCATTCCAATAAATAAGCCAACACAATTGCAGCAAGAACAGGAGCTAAGATACCATTGAAAAAATAAATTATGCCAAAGCCAGCCAGCAAAATGAATGATAGTGCAGCAACTTGCGGATCAGCAAAACGGCGGCGATACCATTGCATGATCATATCCAACATAAACCAAACTCCTTAATAACAATACTTAATGACTATTTTACTAAAAGTGCTTACGGCTGATCGATTTTAAGTTAACCTTAGCTATCATACACGTATCCTGAAATTGATAGCTAACTGGGCACAGCATTTTATAAAAATCGTTTTATGAGAATCGCTCTATGAAAAAAACATCTACTAAATCCCTGATAGCGATACTGGTCAGTCTGACACTATTTGGCAATAGCCCTGCATACTCGGTACCTACTGACGAGACATTACCAGATATTGGTACAACCGCTGCATCCACACTCAGTACCAATCAGGAAATAGAGATGGGTGATTTCTATATCCGTGAAATACGTGCTGGAACTCCCTTGATTTATGACCCTCTATTAACACAATACATCAATAAATTAGGCCAGAGGCTCGTCAACCATGCTGATGCAGTGAAAACACCTTTTCACTTTTATATCGTCAATAACCCTAACATTAATGCGTATGCCTTTTTTGGTGGCAACGTTGTACTCCACTCTGCTCTGTTTCGTTATAGCCGAAATGAAAGCGAACTGGCTTCAGTTATGGCCCATGAAATATCTCATGTAACACAGCGCCATTTGGCTCGTATGATGGAAGACACACAGCGAAAAGCGCCACTGGCATGGGCCGGCACACTCGGATCTATCTTACTACTAATGGCTAACCCTCAGGCAGGAATGGCAGCCCTGAGTGGTACGCTGGCTGGTTTTTCACAGGGTATGATCAGCTTTACTCGTGAAAATGAGCAAGAGGCAGACCGTATCGGTATGCGGATATTAAGTCGGGCTGGGTATGATCCTTATGGAATGCCTAATTTTATGCAAATTTTGAGTGAGCGAACTTTACACAACTCAGAAATTCCAGAAATTCTATATACCCATCCACTGCCTGATAGCCGCTTAGCCGATGCCCGTAACAGAGCCAATCAATACCCGAAAAAATCTATTCCGGAATCACAGGAATATCTACTGGCCCGGGTACGAATTCTGACTCTAGAATCCACACTAAGCTCAGCCTATATTGAAGATCTGCTCACTAAATACAGTCGTGGAACGCCAAAAGAACAAATTGCGGCCTCTTATGGGCGGGCTCTTCTACTGACTAAACAGAAAAAATATGTCGAAGCCAGAAAAGTGCTCACCCCGTTATTGAATAACCAGCCAGATAATATCTGGTTTATTGATGCAATGACGGATATCGATATTGAACAAACACGATATGAGCAGGCGATTACCCGCTTACAGCAAGCCTTACAGAAACACAAAAATAACCCTGTGCTGCAAATCAATCTTGCTAACGTCTATATCGAAGCCAAACAGTATCCGAAAGCATCACAGCTGCTATTCCAATACACCTTCAGTCATCCGGATAATTTAGCTGGTTGGTCACTAATGGCCGAAGCAGCAAGCAAACAGGGGAAACGCAGTGAAGAACTGTCAGCTTACGCCGAAACAATGGCATTACAGGGTAAATTTGATATGGCAATCAGTTATCTCAGTCAGGCCAGTGCATTAGCAAAACTGAACAGCTATGATCAGGCCCGTTACGATGCTCGTATCGACCAGTTACGCAAGCTGCAACAGCGCTATAGCCAATATAAGAAATGAGGTTCTTTTATATGCAACATGTTATTTTTTATCATAACCCCCGCTGTTCAAAAAGCCGGGAAACGCTTAAGTTAGTTCAGGAACTCGGTATTACACCAGAAGTTATTCATTATCTCGATACTCCCCCAACGGCAGAACAGCTGGCTATTTTACTGAAACAACTGGGGTTCAGTGATGCCCGCCAATTAATGCGAACAAAAGAAGAATTGTATAAAGAGCTAGAGCTTGATAATAGTGAACTCACACAAGAAGCCTTACTTCAGGCAATGGCTGATAATCCTAAGCTCATAGAGCGCCCGATTGTTGTTGCAGGAGATAAAGCACGTTTAGGGCGACCACCAGAGCAGGTTAAAGAGATTTTGGGCAATTAATCATTAAAAAAGTGATAGGGAAGTCTACTTTGTACCTCTATCACTTTTTTCTGATCTGGTGTATTAAAGATCAAGAATATCTTTTACGAATGGGATAGTCAGTTTACGTTGTGCCACAATAGAAGCGCGGTCAAGCTCATCCAACGTTCTGAACAGCGTTTGCATTTCTCTGTCAAGACGCTTTAACACAAAACGCCCCACATCTTCAGGTAATTCAAATCCCCGCAACTTAGCTCGTAATTGTAATGCCTGAATTTTTTCATCATCAGACAAAGGCTGCAATTTATAGATCTGCCCCCAATCAAGCCTGGATGCCAAATCTGGCAATGTTAAATTAATTTGCCGGGGTGGACGATCTCCGGTGATCAACAGACAGGTTTTGCCAATCTCTACAATCCGGTTATAAAGATTAAAAATAGCCATTTCCCATACCTGATCACCTGCGATACATTCAACATTGTCAATACACACCAATGATAAATGTTCCATACCATCAAGAACTTCCGGAACAAAATATGCACGTTTATCGAGTGGCACGTATCCGACAGCCTCTCCTTGCTGGGATAGTTCGGCACAGGCTGCATGGAGCAAATGACTCTTGCCCCCGCCATCGCGGGACCAAAAATAGATATAACTGCCATGTGACTGACTAATAGCCAATTTTATTGCGGCTAATAAAGAAGAATTCTCACCTGCAAAAAAACTGGCGAATGTTTCATCATCTGGCAAATATAAGGGCAATGAAAGCTGCGCCGGTGTATTCAGAAGCACCTCAAACAGAATGGATAACGAACAGCATTAAGTTTACCATAGAAACCAAGTTTACCACAAAAAACGATAACAAATGAAATGAATACTTAGTTCAAGATGGTAGCTGTCATTGACACTCGCTTTTTCATGAAAAAAAGAAAAATAAAGCAAAGAAATAGTAAAAATTTATTTTTAATAAAAATTATCATTGACATATATCCAATATTATTCCTTCCTTTTGTTTCAGAACATTATTTATACTGAACACCCCAAAATACTCTTTGTCGAAACTGTGTTTAAAATCACCATTGATTATGAAATATCTGAAATGAATAATATGATCTATACTGAACTCCATGCGCATTACAAATAACAATCAATATAGAAAATAGCAAAACTTAAAAATATCAGATAACAAACTGAGAATTATCTGTTAATTAATAATAATTATCTTTCTTTATCAGATTGAGAAATGATCAGAGCACTCGCTTCTTTCAAGACCTCAATAATTTCTCCTTTATCTAAATCACCCTCAATAGATATAGAACTACCATCATTTTTAGTGATAGATATTTTTAGATTACGCTCACCACCTAAAAGAGCAATTAATGATTTTCTTAAACCATCAAGATACCTTAAATTATCTTTAATAAACGTGAGCGTTCGCTTAGCTATATTGAGTGTTTTCAAATCCGAGCTTATTGAATTAACTTCTATATTAAATTTTTTAAGCTCTGTATAAAATTCTTTTTCCAATGATTTATCTATATATAGAGTAATATTATTTATGCTTTCCATTTTATCCCTCAATATTTTTCATCTTTGAGTGTTTATACTTACAAGTATAGTAAAAAATTATGGCAAAAAGATAGAAAATCGGTAAGTAGGAATGAGGTGAAATTAGGCAACTATAGGGATATCAAGAAAAATTAGTCAATATTTTTCTAATAAAAAAATAAGAGAAAGAGTTCGTTAAAAAACCCTTTCTCTTAAAGAAAAACCAATACAAATTATTTTATGATTTCACTCGCTTTTTTATCATCGCTGAGTGATTCCACAGAAGAACTAATATACGGTTCATCCGGGCGAATGATACTAATCAATTTGAAAATCAGGCTCATACCAATACCTACTACCGTTGCCAGCGCCATACCTTTCAGCTCTGCTGCACCAATTTGGATTTTCGCACCACTTACGCCGATAATCAGAATGACAGAAGTCAGGATCAGGTTCTGAGCTTTGCTGTAATCTACTTTGGAATCAATCAATACCCGTATACCAGATGCACCGATCACACCATACAGTAATAAAGATACGCCTCCCATCACCGGAACCGGAATTATCTGGATCGCCGCCGCCAGTTTACCGACACAAGAAAGTAAAATCGCCAGAATTGCTGCTCCGCCAATGACCCATGTGCTGTATACGCGAGTCAGAGCCATTACACCAATGTTTTCGCCATAAGTGGTATTAGGTGTTGAGCCAAAGAACCCTGAAATAATCGTTGAAAAACCGTTGGCAAACATCGAACGATGCAATCCCGGATTTTTCAGCAAATCTTTTTGCACTATATTGGCTGTTACGACCAAATGACCAACATGCTCCGCAATGACAACCAGTGCCGCAGGCAAAATCGTCATAATAGCAAACCACTCAAAACGCGGAGTGTAAAAAGTCGGCAATGCAAACCATGGCGCTTCACGCACTGGTGTAAAATCTACGACCCCCATAAAAAAGGATAACGCATAACCCACCAGCACCCCGATCAGGATTGGAATGATCGCCATAAAGCCGCGGAACATAACTGAACCCAATATTGTCACAGCCAGTGTAACCATTGAGATGATCAGATTCGTCGTATTAACATCTGTTCCCGCAGCAGGACGTAGCCCGGCCATATCAGCAGCAACCCCTGCCAGTTCCAGACCAATCACTGCAACAATAGCTCCCATTGCTGCAGGAGGAAACATCACATTAAGCCAGCCTCTTCCCGCGATTTTAACAATCAGGGAAACCAGACAGAACAGCAACCCACAGACAATAAATCCGCCCAATGCCAGTTCATACCCTAAAGGCAACAACAATAATACAGGAGATATAAAGGCAAAACTGGAACCTAAATAAGCCGGGATCCTTCCTTTACAAATAAACAGATAAAACAGTGTTCCAATACCATTAAATAATAAAATTGTGGCGGGATTAATTTTAAACAGAATGGGAACCAGAACTGTCGCCCCAAACATCGCAAATAAATGTTGCAAACTTAACGGAATGGTCTGTCTTAACGGTGGTCTTTCATCTACCCCAATAGTCCGACGGGTCACTATTTATGTCCTCTTATGTTTTACTAGGAACCAAAAAAAAGCCGACTTTTCAGCCGGCTAAAAATATTATTTTGTACCAAATATCTTATCGCCTGCATCCCCCAGGCCAGGAACAATATATCCATGCTCATTAAGGCACTCATCAATTGATGCAGTATATAGTTCAACATCAGGATGTGCTTTTTCCAAAGCGGCAACTCCTTCTGGAGCAGCAACAAGAACCAAAACCTTAATAACAGGACATCCTGCTTTTTTCAGCAAATCAATTGTGGCAATCATAGAGCCACCTGTTGCCAGCATCGGATCAACAATCAATGCCATACGCTCATTGATATCAGAAACCAGTTTCTGAAAATAAGGTACAGGTTCAAAGGTTTTTTCATCACGATAAACACCAACAACACTGATGCGGGCACTCGGAATATTTTCCAGAACACCATCCATCATTCCCAGCCCTGCACGCAGGATAGGTACTACAGTAATTTTCTTCCCTTTAATCTGGTCTATTTCTACCGGACCACACCATCCCTCGATGGTCACTTTCTCAGTTTCTAAATCAGCAGTTGCTTCATATGTCAGAAGACTTCCCACCTCTGAAGCCAGTTCACGAAAGCGCTTAGTGCTTATATCATGATCACGCATCAGGCCCAGTTTATGTTTAACGAGTGGGTGTTTAACCTCAACGATCTTCATGGGTTTCTCCTACTGTATATAGCCGGCAGATAAAAAAATCGCGGGATTATACCTCCTTTTTGGGATCAGGCAACTATCAATATATTGATTTTTAGCAACAACAAGTCATTTTTTCCTATTTTTTATCCGCAATAAACCTGCATAAAGCTATCGCAAACGTTTGCCTTGGCTGTTAGAATTATTCCGTTCTGTTTTATTCATTCAAATGCAACTGCCTGGGAGCTACGCAGTGACCAACAAAACTTCTCTTAGCTATAAAGATGCTGGTGTCGATATTGATGCTGGTAATGCCTTAGTCAATCGTATCAAAAGTGTAGTGAAACAGACCCGACGCCCGGAAGTAATGGGGGGATTGGGTGGCTTTGGTGCATTATGTTCTCTGCCACAAAAATATCGTGAACCTGTTTTAGTTTCTGGCACAGATGGTGTGGGGACTAAACTGCGTCTGGCCATGGATCTGAAGCGCCACGATACAATCGGCATTGATTTGGTCGCCATGTGCGTCAACGATCTGGTAGTTCAGGGAGCTGAACCTCTGTTCTTCCTTGATTACTATGCAACAGGGAAATTAGATGTTGATACCGCATCGAGCGTTATAACCGGCATCGCAGAAGGCTGTAAACAGGCAGGCTGTGCTCTGGTCGGCGGGGAAACAGCTGAAATGCCGGGCATGTACCACGGTGAAGATTATGATGTTGCGGGCTTTTGTGTCGGTGTGGTTGAAAAATCAGACATCATTGACGGCAGTAAAGTTCAGGCTGGAGATGCACTCATAGCACTGTCATCCAGCGGGCCACACTCCAATGGTTATTCACTGATCCGTAAAATCCTTGAAGTGAGCCAGACCAATCCCGAGACAACTGAGCTGGATGGTAAAACACTGGCTGATCATCTTCTCGCTCCAACCCGTATTTACGTTAAACCACTGCTTGAACTGATCGAGCAACTTGAAATCCATGCGATTTGCCATCTGACAGGTGGTGGTTTCTGGGAAAATATTCCCCGCGTTCTGCCTGAAAGTATGCAGGCAAAAATCGATGGCACAAGTTGGCAATGGCCTGCCATTTTTAAATGGCTGCAACAGGCTGGCAATGTCAGCGACCATGAAATGTACCGCACGTTTAATTGCGGCGTCGGCATGATAATTGCGCTACCTCAGTCTCAGGCAACACAGGCAATTGAATGGCTGAATAAAGCGGGTGAAAACGCATGGCAAATCGGCAACATCACTGAATCTGATCATAGCGGGCAGCAAGTTACGATCAGTTAATAAAAAGCCAGTTAATAGAAAGTGATTCAATGAAGACTATGAAAAAAATTGCGGTCTTAATTTCTGGTAATGGCAGTAATCTGCAATCTATCATTGATGCCTGCCAGCAAAACCGGATTAATGGCCAGATCTGTGCTGTGTTCAGCAATAAAGCCGATGCTTATGGTCTGCAACGCGCTGAAGAATCAGCTATTCCAACCCATTTTCTTAATCCGAAGGAATATTCTGATCGCACAGATTATGACTCTGCCCTGCTTACAGCCATTGATCAATATCAGCCCGATTTAATCGTTTTAGCGGGTTATATGAGGATCTTGTCATCTGGCTTTGTGCAGCATTACCGTGGACGACTACTCAATATTCATCCCTCCCTGCTACCGAAATATCCCGGCTTACATACTCACCGTAAGGCGATAGAAAACGGCGATCAGGAACATGGTACTTCTGTCCACTTTGTCACCGAAGAACTTGATGGTGGGCCTGTTATCTTACAGGCGAAAGTGCCCATTTTTACAGAGGATCAAGAAGAGGATGTTATTCGACGCGTGCAAACTCAGGAGCATAATATTTACCCGCTGGTCATTGGCTGGTTTCTGGAAGGCCGTTTGAGCATGGGCAATAATACCGCCATTTTGGATGGGAAAGTACTTTCTCAACAAGGATATGCTTCAGACTAATCGATATAATTAATTCCAAAATTTATTATTAGTTCCAAAACTACAGCATTGTGTTAAGGTTAGTTAGTTAAACTAAACTTAATCATACTAAGGTAAAAATAATTAGCCGGACACCTTGCTGTACTTTATTACTTCATAATATTCTCTTTTATAAAAATCAAAACCAAGTCATCCTTACGTTAAAAGCACTGAGGTATCTAATGTCCAGTGGTTCCGAAAATCCACCCGTAAATCTACGCCCACTTGAGCGGGAAGATCTCCCTTTCGTCCACCAGCTTGATAATAATGCTAGTGTTATGCGCTACTGGTTTGAAGAGCCTTATGAGGCTTTCGTTGAATTATGCGATCTCTATGACAAACATATCCATGATCAAAGTGAACGCCGTTTTATTATTGAGAGTATGAATTCCAAAGTTGGTCTGGTGGAATTGGTGGAAATTGATTATGTCCATCGTCGGGCTGAATTTCAGCTCATTATTGCACCGGCTTATCAGGGGCAAGGCTATGCAACAGAAGCAGTTAAACTTGCGATGGAGTACGCATTTTCAGTCCTAAACCTCTATAAACTCTATTTAATTGTTGATAAAGAAAACGAAAAAGCAATTCATATATACAATAAACTGGGATTTTATACAGAAGGAGAGCTTATTGATGAGTTCTTTGTAAACGGCTCTTATCATACTGCTATCCGAATGTGTACTTTCCAGCACCACTATTTTGCTAACAAAATTAGGCATTCCCAGAGTAAAAAGCAGCACTGTTAACCAATGGACCAAATGGAGTAGTAATGTCCCAAGACCGCCTCTATACAGAAAAAGAACTCAGCTGGCTCTCTTTCAATGAACGTGTGCTTCAGGAAGCGGCTGACAAAAGTAATCCACTTATTGAAAGGATGAGGTTTTTAGGGATCTACTCCAATAATCTGGATGAGTTTTATAAAGTCCGTTTCGCCGATGTCAAACGTCGCATTCTGATTAGCGAAGCGCGGGGTTCTGCAACCGGTGCCCGGCAATTATTAAAAAAAATTCAGTCAAAAGTTGCCAAAATCGATCAGGAGTTTGATGAACTCTATAACGATTTATTGTTGGAAATGGCGCGTAATCAGATTTTCCTAATCAATGAACGGCAGATATCCCCGAATCAGCAAATCTGGCTCCGGCAGTATTTTCGCCAGCATTTACGTCCACACATTACGCCTATCGTTATCAATCCAGAAACTAATCTGGTTGAATTTTTAAAAGATGATTACACCTATTTAGCGGTGGAAATTATTCGCGGGCAGGAAACCAAATATGCTTTGTTGGAAATCCCTTCCGATAAAGTTCCCCGTTTCGTTAATTTGCCGCCGGAAATGCCCAAAAGACGCAAATCAATGATCCTGATTGATAACATTCTGCGCTACACATTGGATGAAATTTTTAAGGGATTTTTTGATTACGACACACTAAGTGTTTATTCCATGAAAATGACCCGTGATGCTGAGTACGATTTGGCAACGGAAATGGAGTCCAGCCTGCTGGAGTTAATGTCTTCAACACTGAAACAAAGGCTGACAGCCGAGCCTGTCCGTTTTGTTTATCAGCGCGATATGCCTGATGAAATGGTCGAATTATTGCGTAGCAAACTGGGGCTTTCCAATGATGACTCAGTCATTGCCGGCAGCCGTTATCACAATTTCAGAGATTTCATTAAATTCCCCAATGAAGGAAACCGGACTCTGCTGAATAAACCCATGCCCCGGCTGCGCCATACCTGGTTTGACCATTTCCGCAATGGTTTTGATGCTATCCGTGAACAGGATGTATTGCTTTATTATCCTTACCACACTTTCGAGCATGTACTGGAATTGCTGCGACAGGCATCATTCGATCCAAGCGTATTATCGATAAAAATTAACATCTATCGGGTAGCGAAAGACTCACGCATAGTTGAATCCATGATCCATGCAGCCCACAATGGCAAAAAAGTGACAGTGGTCGTGGAATTACAGGCACGCTTTGATGAAGAAGCCAACATTCACTGGGCAAAACGCCTGACTGAAGCGGGTGTGCATGTCATTTTCTCGGCTCCCGGCCTGAAAATTCACGCCAAACTGTTTATCATTTCACGTCTTGAAGGGAATGAAATTATCCGTTATGCCCACATCGGCACAGGGAATTTCAATGAAAAAACAGCCCGCTTATATACCGACTACTCCCTACTAACAGCCAAACCCGAAGTCACCAACGAAGTACGCCGGGTATTTAACTTTATTGAAAACCCTTATCGTCCGGTGACATTTGAGAACTTGATGGTTTCTCCCCAAAACTCACGGGCTATGCTCAATAAATTAATTGATCAGGAAATTGAAAATGCCAGAGCAGGAGAAATTGCGGGCATCACGCTGAAAATAAATAATCTGGTAGACAGAGAATTAGTAGATCGCCTATACGATGCCTCTGAAGCGGGTGTCAAAGTACGGCTTCTGATCCGGGGAATGTGTTCTCTGGTTCCCGGCCAGCCCGGCTTTAGTGAAAATATTCAGGTCACCAGTATTGTTGATCGTTTTCTTGAACATGATCGGGTTTATGTTTTCACTAATAAAGGAGATGAGAAAATTTTTCTTTCTTCCGCAGACTGGATGACACGGAACATTGATTATCGTATTGAAGTTGCCGTTTGTCTGCTTGACCCACTGTTAAAACAGCGTGTTCTCGATATTCTGGAATTACAGTTTAGTGATACGGTCAAGGCTCGTTATATTGATAAAGAATTGAGCAATAGGTATGTCCCACGAGGAAATAAACGTAAAATTCGCGCACAAACTGCCATTTACGATTATCTGAAAAATCTGGAACAGCCTGAATCAAGAGTTTAATTTATGCCGTTGAAACACGATACACCAACGCCTAAACCGCTGGAAATTGCAACCATCGATCTGGGCTCCAATAGCTTTCATATGGTTATCGCCCGAATTGTAAATGGAGCATTACAAGTTATCGGTCGCCTGAAAAAACGGGTTTACCTTGCTGATGGATTCAACGATAAAAATGAACTGAGTGAAGAAGCCATCAAACGTGGTCTTGAGAGTCTTTCATTATTTGCCGAACGATTACAAGGTTTCTCCGCAGAAAATGTCTGCCTTGTAGGAACTCACAGTTTACGGGAAGCAAGTAACGCCGAAGAATTCCTGCAACGGGCCAAAGAAGTCATCCCCTATCCCATTGAGATTATTTCCGGTCATGAAGAAGCCCGTTTAATTTTTATGGGCGTAGAGCATACTCAGCCCGAAAAGGGTCGTAAGCTGGTGATTGATATTGGTGGCGGTTCAACCGAACTGGTTATTGGTGAAGGCTTCGAACCTCTTCTCATTGAAAGCCGTCGTATGGGATGCGTCAGTTTTGCCCGGCAGTTTTTCCCTGATGGGGTGATAAATGAACATAATTTCCGTAAGGCACAACTTCAAGCGGAACAAAAGCTGGAGAATCTCATCTGGCAATTCCGCACAAAGGGCTGGGATTTTGCTCTGGGGGCGTCGGGTACAATTAAGGCAGTGCATGAATTATTGGTTGAATTGGGTGAAAAAGATGGCCTGATTACACCTGAGCGGCTTCAGATGCTGGTCAAGAGAGTATTGAAATACAAAAATTTCAAATCGCTGGATCTGCCCGGTTTATCGGACGATCGCAAACAGACTCTGGTTCCTGGTCTGGCAATCCTGTGCGGTATATTTGATGCCCTGAATATTCAGGAATTATGCTTGTCTGACGGAGCACTACGTGAAGGCGTTCTTTACGAAATGGAAGACCGTTTCCGCCATCTGGATATCCGCCAGAGAACCGCCAAAAGTCTTGCTGATCACTATAATATCGATCGCGAACAGGCCAGTCGTGTCTGGGATACAGCTAAAACACTGTATGATCAGTGGGTTACACAAAACCCGAAGCGGGTGCATCCACAATTGGAGTCTATCCTGCTCTGGGCTGCCATGCTACATGAAGTTGGCTTAAGTATTAATCTGAGTGGCCTGCAACGGCACTCTGCCTATATTCTGCAACATACTGATTTACCGGGGTTCAACCAAGAACAGCAATCATTACTGGCAACCTTAGTTCGTTATCACCGCAAAGCGGTTAAAGTTCATGAGCATCCGCGTTTCTATTTGTTTAAGAAAAAACAATATCTTCCTATGCTCCAGATATTAAGATTAGCAACACTGCTGAATAATCAGCGTCAGTCCACCACCACACCTGAGTCACTGAGACTGGAAACGGATCATGGGCACTGGATACTTTCCTTTCCGAAAAACTATTTAACCCAAAATACACTCATGCAACTGGATTTAGAAAAAGAGCAAGCTTACTGGAGTGATGTGGCAGGCTGGCATCTACATATCCAAGAGGAATCAACTTAACGATATCGAATTATGAAAAAGAAAAAGAAAACCGCTCAGATTACAAAATTAATTCTGCTTATCAGCTTTCTGATTTTATTTGGGCGTTTTATCTATTCATCAATTGCAGCGTTAGAACATCATCAGCAAAAAAAGCAAAATATGATGGAACAAAGCAGCGATCTTAAGACAAAATAACATCATTCCTGATAGTGTAATTTTGGCAAAAACTAAAGGTCATATAATGTTACAGCCAGCCTTTAAACCCGATAATACGAACGTTGCCAACCAACATTCGCAAAAGCTGGCTCTTGCTCGCCAGCATCTGTTTTCTCTGTTAATTAACGATAAGCTATTCGTTGATACATTATTAGGACAGGCTGATGCACATGCAAAGATTAGCAATGATCTGCTACTCGAAAAAATTGAAGAAGTCCGCTCTTTACTGACCAGCCTGCATGCAGCAGATATCGCAGATATTCTGGAGGCACTGCCTTATGATGAGCGCCTTGCTTTATGGCGACTCATCGACAACAACCAGCGTGGTGAAGTTTTGGTGGAAGCTTCAATCCCGGTCTGGGATAACTTAATTAAAGATATGTCCGATCTGGCGCTACTTAGAGCAATCGGTACACTGCATGTCGATGAACAGGCTTATATTGTCGAACACCTTCCCAGAGATACCACACACCGTCTGCTGACCTATCTGGAACCCAGCCAGCGCAACCGTATCCGGGAAGTATTACAATACCACAAAGACAGCATCGGCCAGATGATGGACTTTGAATTTGTAACTGTACGAGGCAATGTCACGCTCAGCACCGTTCAGCGTTTTCTGCGTTCCCGTGGGTCTATTCCCGCAACAACAGATAAAATCTTTGTTATTGACCGTAAAAACCGGCTTCAGGGGGAACTTCCGCTCACTACCCTGCTAACCAACGCCCCCGATAAATTAGTTGCTGAAGTGATGAACATAGATACCGTGACTTTTTTGCCGGAGCAAAAAGGTGAAGATGCCGCCAGCGCGTTCGAGCGTTATGACCTGATTTCCGCGGCGGTTGTGGATAATAATGGCCGTCTTATGGGGCGTCTGACTGTTGAGGATATCGTCGACACCTTAAGCGAAGAGACAGATACCAATATCCGCCGTATGGGTGGCCTGAGCCGTGAAGAAGATGTTTTCGCTCCGGTTGGGCAGGCAGTGAAAACCCGCTGGGCATGGCTAGCCATTAATTTATGTACTGCATTCGTTGCTTCACGGGTTATCGGTCTGTTTGAGCATACCATTTCCCAGCTTGTTGCGCTTGCCACGCTGATGCCTATCGTGGCAGGTATCGGAGGGAATACCGGCAATCAGACTATCACGATGATCGTACGGGCACTGGCACTCCATCAAATCCGGACAGGAAGTTTTCCTTATATTTTATTAAGGGAACTGGGTGTTGCCCTGATAAACGGTATTATTTGGGGGGGAATTATGGGGCTTGTCACTTATCTGCTCTATGATGACCCAGCAATGGGCGGAGTGATGACCATGGCAATGATACTCAACCTGCTGATGGCTGCCCTGATGGGCGTGCTGATCCCTTTTATTATGATGAGACTAGGCAGAGATCCTGCTATTGGCTCCAGTGTGATGATAACTGCGATTACTGATACCGGTGGTTTTTTTATCTTTTTAGGACTGGCAACCCTATTTTTGGTTTAATGCGCAACAGGTTACCAAAAGCGCATTAAAGTCAGGCCTCTGGCAAGAGATTACTTTAAAAAAACACCGACTGGCTTAACCCGCATTTAACGCGGGTTAATATTTACCATTTAAAAATACTTTGATGATTATGAAAAATCATTTGATTGGCTTCTCATAATTTTATAATTGATAAAAACCAATAAACTACTCAATAGGCTTTTCAGTATAGTATCTTATTAGCTCACTATGCTTATTAATTATTTCCATTTTCCTGGGATCGTCTTTGTATTTTTCCTTCAATTCATAAAATAATTCATTGGCTTTTTTACAATATATATTAATCTCATCTTCCAGTAATCGCTTTCTTTCATCAGATAAATCACTATCCCATTCACCTGTAAGATATTCACAATATTCAGTTTTTTTCATGTATTCTTGCAAATCTTTTGGCATATTATCTCTTAATGCCCATGAAACCCCATGTAGGCAGAAAAAAATCACACTCGATATGATTATCTTTTCCATTTTATTGCTAATTTTCCATACCCAGTGCATTAGGAAAGCTCTCCCTGAAAGTCTCACGGTTGAAGATATTATTACTCTGGCACCTGATTTTTTTCATTGTCACGCTTAGAACTGCATAGGAGGTTTAAGCGTGGTAATGAAACGCCGATTGAATTTATCGGCGTTTTGGCAGTGATTGAGTTAACTCAGCATCAATAGACTCTTTCGTCCCAGACACTATATCCGGATGTTCCTGCCATATGATGACGACTGATGATATCTTTATATTTAACAGAAACAATTTCTTCCGGCTGTGCTTCCGCATGGTTAATACTGTGCGGATAATTCGGTGATAACTCAATAATCGTCGCATCACGACACTCAATTGAGTAATAGAGTTCCTGAGATCCTAATTGTGAAGTACGATAAAAATCAAATTTCAGGTTCAAACTTTCATTATCTGAAATTGCCATCATTAATAACGGTGATGATTTATCCTGCGGCTTTACAAATACAATTGGACTATGGTTAACATTTTGTTCTCTGTGAATGGAATGATGAAGATTTAATACAAAAATTTCATCTTCATGACCTGCCTGATACTTATTGCCAATGGATTCAACTGAAGAGCAACCTTGTGAAATCAACCCTTGTTTGTTTCCTTGCAAGGTTAAATAGATCATATTCGCCATGATAACTTCCTGTTTTTTTAAGGTTTTAAGAACTATCAATCGCTTCTAATATAGTCTGAAGTACTACATTTTTTCAGGGACAATGTGATTAAAATCACGATTCCCTAAACCAAACTATATTTTCATTGTTGCTAATTCTAGCGACTCATTTTATCAGCGATCATGCGATATTATACCAACGAAAAACAAGATAGGATATGTGCATTATTTGATAATTCACTCAGTATTACTTCCGTTTTTATAAGTATCAACTGTGCTATGAAAACTGATAACAAAATAAAATCTAACAGATTGTTATTTTTTATAGACCTATCTGAACAGACATATCGTACTCATCAAGTATTTTTATTTTATGAATATCATCTTTGTATTTATTTTTTAGTTTATTATGTAAAATTTTTGCTTTTTTGCAATATTCCGCTGAACCTTCCTCTATTTCTTTTTTACGATCTTCAGGAAGAGAATTATCCCATTCATTCGAGAAGTGTTGACAAGTTTCTATACTATCTATGTATTCCTGAATATCTAGTGGAATCTCTCTTTCTGATGTAAATGAATAAGCAGAAAAAAGTGAAATTATAATACCTAATATTATTGATTTTTTCATATTTCCCATCTCATTATGCTATGTTTACTGTTTTTAAATTTAACAATCATTCCTGATAAAAGATACTTTATCAGATATCACGTATGCTAATGGATGTTTTACATGCTCTCTCGCCCTCCATAGCTCCGATTTCCTCATAAAACGTTCTGCATTATCTCATTGACACAATTTCCATATTTTCTCCATGATTGGCAATTTCTCTCCAAGTACACTAATTAAATATATATTTACACTAATTTAGCATAAGATGCATGCGTGGCT
Source organism: Xenorhabdus sp. KJ12.1 (assembly GCF_963876495.1). Lineage (NCBI taxonomy): Bacteria > Pseudomonadati > Pseudomonadota > Gammaproteobacteria > Enterobacterales > Morganellaceae > Xenorhabdus > Xenorhabdus sp. KJ12.1. The sequence continues at coordinate 26,832 of NZ_CAWNQH010000064.1, read as the reverse complement.
GATTACCGATGCAATATTAAGAGAATGTCGAATATATGAGCAATAAACGTCGTACCTACTTTTTTTGTTTTGCTGCGTTAGTCGTTGTCATCGCAGCAATTTTCTTTGCATGGAACCATTTCAAAACATCACAAAAGTCCGGCCCACAACAGAATTTAGCAACAGTACCACCCCGCCCTGTTCAGGCGGCTACCGCTAAAATGGAATCCGTGCCCCACTATCTGGTCGGGTTAGGAACGGTTCAGGCAGCAGATACTGTCAATGTCACCAGTCTGGTGAGCGGGCAATTAATTGCCCTGCATTTTATAGAAGGCCAACAGGTGAAAAAAGGGGATTTACTGGCAGAAATTGATCCCCGCCCTTATCAGGTCAGGCTGGCAAAAGCACAAGGCCAATATGTTAAAGATCAGGCAATGCTGGCCAATGCTGAGCAGGATTTATCCCGCTATCAACAACTGGCAAAAAGTAAATTAATTTCTCAACAGGATCTAGATAAACAGCACGCTTTAGTTCGTCAATATAAGGCCGCCCTCAAAAGTGATCAGGCAGAGATTGATGAACAAAAACTCCAATTAGCTTACAGCCGTATCACGGCCCCCATTTCAGGTCGCGTCGGTTTGAAACGGATAGATGTCGGTAACTACATCTCTTCTGGGGGAGAAAAACCGATTGTCGTCATTACGCGCGTTGATCCAATCGACGTGCTGTTTTCTCTGCCTGAAAACGATCTTAGTGCCATACTGAAGGCACAGAAAAATAATACGATACCTGCCGTCATTGCCCGGGATCGCAATAACCAACTGCAATTAGCACAAGGCAAACTACTCAGCATCGATAACCAAATTGACGTTGCAACCGGCACCATAAAAATGAAAGCCAGATTTGATAATCAGGATAACACCCTGTTTCCAAATCAATTTGTTAATATCCAAATCAAAGTAAATACGCTGGATAACGCCATAGTCATCCCTGATGCTGCATTACAGATGAGTGGCAGCGGTCACTTTGTCTGGCTGGTAGGTAAAGATAATAAGGTTAAAAAGCATAATATAACCATCGGGCTGCAAAATGATAATCTGGTTATTATCAACAGCGGTCTGTCCGTTGGTGATCGGGTAATAACAGACGGTATTGATCAGTTGACAGAAGGAGCGGCTGTTGAAATTGTTAAGCCTCTGCAACCAAAATCAGATAACAGCAACGATAAATCAGCTAAGTCAAACGGTAAGGTGGAGAATAGTTAATGCTTTCTGATTCTCCGGTGACAGGGGGCGGTCCATCCCGCTTGTTTATACTGCGTCCGGTAGCAACGACGCTGTTTATGATTGCAATTTTGCTTGCTGGTATTCTCGGCTACCGGATGCTGCCGGTTTCTGCATTACCACAGGTGGATTATCCGACTATTCAGGTTGTTACACTCTATCCTGGTGCCAATCCTGACGTGATGACCTCTGCCATAACAGCCCCACTGGAACGCAGATTCGGGCAAATATCCGGCCTGAAACAGATGTCATCACAAAGTTCTGGTGGAGCTTCTGTTATTACGCTGGTCTTCCAGCTTTCCCTGCCATTGGATGTTGCAGAGCAGGATGTGCAGGCTGCAATTAATTCAAGTATCAATTTGTTACCGAATGACCTGCCCTACCCTCCTATCTACAGTAAGGTGAATCCGGCTGATCCACCGATTTTAACTCTGGCCGTGACTTCTGATGCCTTACCAATGACAGAAGTGCAGGATATGGTGGAAACCCGTGTTGCTCAGCGTATTTCTCAGGTTGGTGGTGTTGGTCTAGTGACACTGGCTGGCGGGCAACGCCCTGCTGTCCGCGTGAAGTTAAATGCACAGGCCATAGCCGCGCAGGGGCTGGATAGCCATGCCATTAGTAATGCGATTGTCAGTGCGAATGTGAATTCACCAAAAGGCAGTTTTGATGGTCCAACGCGGTCAATTACCTTATCTGCTAACGATCAGATGAAATCCATTGATGATTACCGCAACTTAATTGTGACCTATAAAAATGGTGCTCCGGTTCGTCTGCGTGATGTTGCTACCATTGAGCGGGAAGCAGAAAATACGAAACTCGGTGCATGGGCAAATGAAAAACCCGCCATTGTTATTAATGTTCAGCGTCAGCCGGGCGCTAATGTTATTGAAACCACGGATAATATTCGTAGCGTATTGCCAGAGCTGATAAGCAGCCTGCCTAAATCGGTTAAAGTTGACGTTCTGACGGATCGTACTGTCACGATCCGCGCTTCCGTTAAAGACGTGCAATTTGAATTATTGTTAGCGGTTGTTCTGGTTGTCATGGTGATTTACCTGTTTTTGCGTAATGCCACCGCGACCTTAATCCCAAGTATTGCCGTTCCGCTTTCACTTATCGGCACATTCGCAGTAATGTATTTCTGTGGTTTCTCCATTAATAACCTGACATTGATGGCATTGACCATTGCAACTGGCTTTGTTGTCGATGATGCCATCGTTGTTATCGAAAATATTTCCCGTTATATCGAGCGAGGAGAAAAACCGCTTGCCGCTGCGCTCAAAGGAGCGGGCGAAATCGGCTTCACTATTATTTCACTGACTTTTTCTCTGATTGCCGTTTTGATCCCGCTGTTATTTATGGGGGATATTGTAGGGCGTCTATTCCGGGAGTTTGCGATCACACTCGCGGTAGCAATTTTAATTTCAGCCGTTGTCTCACTCACCCTGACACCAATGATGTGCGCACGAATGCTGAAAGCAGAATCAGACATTAAACATAATCGTTTTGAACAAGCCTGTGAGCACTTTTTTGAATGGATAATTGCGATATATAGCGTATGGCTGAAACGAGTCCTGAACCATCCCTGGCTGACACTCGGTGTCACACTCGGCACTCTGGCTCTGACCGTCCTGCTCTATATTGTTATACCTAAAGGATTTTTCCCGTCACAGGATAATGGATTAATTCAGGGAACACTGGAAGCACCACAGTCCATTTCTTTCAGTGCCATGGCAGATAAACAGAGTCAGGTAAGCGCATTACTGCTACAGGATCCGGCGGTGGAAAATGTGACTACATTCATCGGCGTTGATGGCAGTAACCCTACGCTGAACAACGGGCGTATGCAAATTACGTTAAAACCTTTCGACCAACGTCATGACAGAATTGAGGATATTATCCCGCGTCTACAGGCCCAGGTAGCCAAAGTGCCTGATATCACCTTATATCTGCAACCGATTCAGGATCTGACTATTGATACCCAGCTTTCCCGTACGCAATATCAATTTACGCTACAGGCCACTTCTCTTGATGAATTAAACATCTGGGTACCTAAGCTACAGGAAGCCCTGAAAAAGCGTCCTGAACTGGTCGATATCAGCAGCGACTTGCAAAACAAGGGATTAGTCGCTCATATCAATGTAAATCGTGATATGGCCAGCAGATTAGGTATTACGATTGCTGCGATTGATAACACGCTATATAACGCCTTTGGTCAGAGGATGATCTCAACCATTTATACGCAGTCAAATCAATATCGGGTTGTACTCGCGCAGGATACAACACACTCTCCCGGCATTGATGCGCTCAATGATGTCCGGCTTTTAAGTGCAGATGGTAATATCGTACCTCTGACTGCTATCGCCACGATTGAACAGCGGCTGGGATATTTATCCATTAATCACCTGCAACAATTTCCTGCAACCACATTTTCATTCAATGTGGCACAGGATACCTCTCTGGAAGCAGCCGTTAATGCCGTGAAGGAAACAGAACATGCCATTAACATGCCTAAAGATATCAATACACAATTTCAGGGAGCAACTCTGGCATTCCAGAATGCGCTGAGTAATACCTTATTGCTGATATTGGCTGCTGTTGTTGCCATGTACATTGTGCTCGGAATATTGTACGAAAGTTTTATTCATCCAGTAACTATCCTGTCAACACTGCCCACTGCGGGAGTCGGCGCATTGCTGGCATTAATGCTGGGAGGCTATGAACTGGATATCATTGCCATCATCGGGATTATTTTGCTGATCGGTATTGTGAAGAAGAACGCCATTATGATGATTGACTTTGCGCTGGCAGCAGAACGCGAGAAAGGTATGTCGCCCTACGATGCTATTTTTCAGGCCTGTCTCCTGCGTTTCAGACCGATTCTGATGACAACAATGGCAGCACTGTTAGGCGCATTACCATTGATGCTTAGTACCGGCATCGGTGCTGAATTGCGCCGTCCATTAGGTGTCAGCATGGTAGGCGGTTTGATTATGAGCCAAATTCTGACTCTGTTTACGACTCCGGTCATTTATCTGCTATTTGACAGACTGGCGCACTATTACAGAAATAGGCAAGGCAAAAATAAACAAAACAGACATCAGGATGATAATCAAACAGCATTAGCGCGTTCTTCTACTGATCATCAGGAGCCGTTGTGAAATTTTTCGCCTTATTTATCAAGCGGCCTGTTGCAACCACATTATTGAGTGTAGCTATCACACTATGTGGGGCATTCAGTTTTATTCTATTGCCAGTATCCCCTCTGCCACAAATCGACGTTCCGGTGATTGGTGTTTCAGCTTATATGCCCGGCGCATCACCGGAAACAATGGCCTCCTCTGTCGCAACCCCACTAGAGCGATCACTTGGCAGAATTGCGGGTGTTAAAGAAATGAGCTCCTCCAGCTCATTAGGCTATACCTTCATTTATCTGCAATTTGAACTGAACCGGGATATCAATGGAGCTGCCCGGGATGTACAGGCTGCGATTAATGCTGCGGAAAGCCTTTTGCCTTCAGGGATGCCAAGCCGCCCAACCTACCGCAAGGCAAACCCCTCCTCTGCTCCCATTATGATCCTAACGCTTACATCAGACAGTTATGGTGGTGGGCAGTTATATGATATCGCCTCGACACGTCTTGCCCAGAAAATCTCACAGATAGAAGGTGTCGGTCAGGTCAGCGTTTCTGGCAGTTCATTGCCTGCAATAAGGGTTGAACTCAATCCCAATGCCCTGTTCAGTAAGGGGATCTCACTGGATGACGTCCGCACTGCAGTCAATAATGCTAATGTCAGAAATCCGACGGGACATGTTGAGACAAGTGAGTACAACTGGCAAATACAAACTAACGATGAAATTAAAAAAGCGGATGACTACGCTTCTATTATTGTCGATTATCGTGACGGCTCACCTGTTCGCTTAAAAGATCTCGCAACAGTCAAAGAGTCTGTAGAAGATATCCGCGCCTCAGGTATGTCCGGTAATAAACCGGCTATTGCCCTGATTATCCGGGGGGAACAAAATGCGAATATCATTGAAACCATCAATAAAATTCGTGCAGAACTCCCTACTTTACGAACCTCAATACCCGCCAATATTAAACTTACTGTTGTACAGGATCGCTCTCCCACTATCAGAGCTTCCCTGTATGAAGTGGAACGAGCGCTTGCCCTTGCCGTTGCGCTCGTTATTCTGGTTGTTTTTCTGTTCCTGCGTTCAGGGCGTGCCACTCTTATTCCAGCAATTGCCGTTCCGGTTTCACTGATTGGCACATTTACTGCGATGTATTTATGTGGTTTCAGCCTGAATAATCTCTCACTCATGGCTCTGACCATCGCAACGGGTTTTGTTGTGGATGATGCCATTGTTGTGCTGGAAAATATCTCCCGTCATCTGGAAGCCGGGATGAAACCTGCACAAGCCGCGCTTAAGGGTGTAAGAGAAGTGGGTTTTACCGTTCTTGCCATGAGCCTGTCTCTCGTGGCGGTTTTTATTCCCCTTCAATTGATCGATGAAATGCTCGGCAGGCTGTTCCTTGATTTTTCCATCACACTCGCAACGGCGATAGGCATTTCTTTATTTGTGTCACTCACCTTAACTCCTATGATGTGTGCACACCTGCTAAAATCTTCGCCTGAAAAATCACTGAAGAAAACCCGCGGTTTCGGTAAAGTTTTTCTCAGGTTCCAGCAATATTATGGCCGTTCATTAAAATGGGTTCTTAACCACACACGCTGGGTTTTATTGATGCTGATCGGTATTATCGTCCTGAATGGCTGGCTCTATATTAATATTCCGAAAACCTTTTTTCCCAGACAGGATACGGGTCAATTACTGGGTTTTGTCGTTGCTGATCAAAGTATTTCTTTTCAGGCTATGCAAAAGAAGATGGAACATTTTATGCAAGTCATTAATGCTGACCCGACTGTTGAAAATGTGACAGGCTTTACCGGTGGCGACAGCATGAATGTCGGTTTTATGTTTATGTCATTAAAGCCTGTGAGTGAACGTACAGAAAGTATCGATAAAATCATACTTCGTTTACGGGAGAAATTATCTCACGAACCGGGAGCTGAGTTGTATCTGATCCCTGTGCAGGATCTCAGATCCGGCGGTGGCGGCGGAGGTAATGCCAAATCTATTTATCAATTTAATTTACTGTCAGACGATTCTGATGCGCTTCGTAAATGGGCACCTATTATCCGCAAGGCATTGAAAACGTTACCCCAGTTGACGGGCGTTAATTCTGATGACGACGATAAAGGTTCTGAACTGGCGATTACCTATGATCGTGATCTTATGGCCCGCCTCGGTATCAGCGTTGCTCAGGCGAATAGCCTGCTTGGAAACTCTTTCGGGCAACAACCGATTTCAACGATTTATCAGCCTCTCAATCAATATAAAGTGGTGATGGAAGTTGCTCCTGAATATAACCAGGATATCAGTGCACTGGAGAAAATCTTTGTCATTAATAAGGAAGGAAAACGTATTCCGTTCTCTTATTTTGCCAGCTGGCGGCCAGCCAATGCGCCATTAGACATTTATCATCAGGGGCTTTCGGCAGCTTCTACGATCTCATTCGATATTGCGGAAGGCTATACGATGTCTGATGCAGTGAGTGCGATAGAAAGAACAATGACTGAACTCAGCGTTCCATCCGCTGTGCGTGGCTCTTTTGGCGGCACTGTGCAAGATTTTCAGGAAAGTCAGCGTTCACAGTTATTAGTGATCCTTGCGGCTATCATTACTGTTTATCTGGTTCTCGGGGTATTGTATGAAAGTTATATTCACCCACTGACAATCCTTTCTACCCTTCCGTCTGCCGGAATTGGCGCTTTACTGGCACTGGAACTCTTCAATACGCCATTTAGCCTGATTGCCATGATTGGCATTATGCTGCTGATTGGTATCGTGAAGAAAAATGCCATTATTATGGTGGATTTTGCTCTTGAAGCTCAGCGTAACGGGCAACTCAGTGCGCGGGAAGCCATATTTCAGGCCAGCTTATTAAGGTTCAGGCCAATCATGATGACGACTCTTTCTGCTTTATTCGGTGCCTTACCTTTGGTACTGAGCAATGGTGCTGGCGCTGAGTTACGTCATCCTCTGGGTATCACGATTGTTGGTGGGCTGGTGATGAGCCAAATTCTTACGTTATATACCACCCCTGTCGTTTATCTGTCTTTTGACAGACTGCGTGAGAAGTGGCAACAACGCCGTTTAGCAAAATTTCAGAGAATAAAATCGTTGTGAAATTGCGGATAAAAGCCGGGATCAGCGGCAAACTGTTTCTGGCTATTTTTGCTACCTGTATGCTGGTATTAGTGACAATGCACTGGGGCATTCGCCTCAGTTTCCAGTATGGATTCATCGGTTATATTCAGCAAAACAGCCAGCTACGTGCCAGAATGCTGGCCGAAGCATTAACAGAACAATATCAGCAATATGGTAACTGGGATTTCCTGACCCAAAATGATCGGGCCATCTTTAAAATTATCCAAAATATCGAACAAAACAGTGATAATCGGCAAGAACTGTCTCCCCGTGCTTGGCGCTCCCAGTTCTGGGTAGTTGACAGCCATATGCACCGGTTAGTGGGTCATTCTGACAATATGTCGGAAGAAACTTACCGCGTTCCGGTAAATTACCAGAATAAAGTGGTCGGTTGGGTTATTGTCAGTACTTCGGACAAAATTACCCGTCAGGCTGATATTCGTTTTGCTCAGCAGCAACAGCTGACCAGTTGGATTATCGCTGGTTTCTCTACTATGCTGGCTCTGATTGCAACTTTCGTTTTATCCCGCATTTTCTTGAAACCGGTCAAGCGGCTGGTGGAAGGCACTCATAAACTGGCTTCCGGTGATTTCAGCGTGCGTGTTGCATCATCCGATCAGGATGAAATCGGGCAATTAGCATCAGATTTTAATCACCTTGCCTGCACGCTGGAAAAGAATGAACAAATGCGCCGGGATTATATGGCAGATATCTCCCATGAATTACGCACTCCACTCTCTATTCTGCGTGGTGAGCTGGAAGCCTTACAGGATGGCGTCCGTCAGCCGACAGCAGAAACTATCCAGTCGTTACTGACAGAAGTTACCATTCTGACAAAATTAGTGGATGATTTACATTTGCTATCCCTGACGGATCGTGGCTCCCTGACTTATCGAAAAGAACAGGTTAATGTCAATGAGCTTCTGCAAATCGCTGTCGCGGTTTATCGTGGACGTTTTGCCGATAAACAAATTTCACTGGAAATATATTTACCGCAAAACACAATAGTATTTGCAGACCCTAAGCGATTAACTCAGCTATTCCATAATTTGCTGGAAAATAGCCTGCGCTATACTGCTGATCACGGAACAGTGCTTATCCACGGGTATGTGAACCAGCAAAAATGGTTATTAAACTGGCAGGATAGTGCTCCCGGTCTTACTGCTGAACAATGTCAGCGTATTTTTGAACGTTTCTACCGTTGCGAATCTTCCCGCAATCGAGCCAGTGGAGGCTCTGGTTTAGGACTGGCAATCTGCTACAACATTATTGAAGCGCACAATGGTCTTATTTATGCTGAAATATCACCTTTAGGTGGTATTCAGATTCACGTAGAATTACCCTTGTTCAAATTTTCTGAACAGAAAACACCAAATAAGATATTGAAATAATGAGTGCACAATATACCGTTCTGATCGTTGAAGATGAACCTAAGCTGGGGCAGTTACTGGTTGATTATCTACAAACTGCAAATTATCAAACACAATGGTTGGTGCGCGGTGATGAGGTGGTTGCTCATGTCCAGCAACACCAGCCTGATATTATTCTGCTCGACCTGATGTTACCCGGCCTTGATGGGTTATCTGTCTGTCGGGAAATTCGTAAATTTTCAGATATCCCCATTGTGATGATGACGGCTAAAACTGAAGAAATTGATCGGCTGCTGGGGCTGGAAATTGGTGCGGATGATTACGTCTGTAAGCCTTATAGCCCACGCGAAGTCATTGCCAGAGTGAAAACTATTTTACGCCGCTGCTATCGTCCGCAGGATATCGTCAGCGAACAGGGAGCACTGACGATTGATGAAAACCATTTTCAGGCTCGCTACCTTGAACGGGTGCTGGATCTGACTCCGGTTGAATTCCGGTTACTTAAAATCATATCCAGTCAGCCCGGACGTGTTTTTTCCCGTGATCAACTGTTGAATAATCTCTATAACGATCATCGTATTGTGAATGATCGAACAATTGATAGCCATATAAAAAATCTACGCAGAAAATTAGAACAGCTGGATGAAGATAAATCTTTCATTCGCTCAATTTACGGGTTGGGATATCGCTGGGAAGCAGAAATTTGCCGCCTGATGTAAGTTACCTACTATTATTAAAAAAATTCACCTGCATAAATTTCAGGCTAAACTTAATCTGATAATTACCCAATCAGGAGAATTTCTTATGGCTATTGGTCACTATGATCTTAAGAAAGCGAAGAACGGGCAATTTTACTTCAATCTGGTAGCAGCAAATGGTGACATTATTCTCAGCAGTGAGATGTACACCACTAAGGCTGCCGCCAATAAAGGTATCCACTCGGTGCAAGTCAACTCTCCGGATAAAACCCGTCATGAAGTGAGGAAAAATAAATCTGGCAAAACATATTTTGTCCTGAAAGCCAGAAATCACCAGATTATTGGTATTAGTGAATCTTATGGTGATGAAACAACAATGAAAAAAGGAATGCAGTCTGTGATGAAAACCGGGGTAACCGATAAAATACGGGACTTGACCAAAGGCAGTTAGTTGTAGGTCGTTAATAGCGCCGCATCCGCGGCGCGTTTTTGTCAGCATATCCATTCCCCATATCTGTTTCCTCTGTATCTATGATATGTACCTTGCAAGACAATCTTGAAAGACAAAAGGTATAAGCGCTAAAATCCCTTCTTTAACCTTACCCTTTGTAATGATAAAGGATAAGGTCTGATTTGAACTCAGACTGAGAACGCTAATAATATGTTTACTCCAGAATTACTCTCTCCCGCCGGCTCCCTGAAAAACATGCGCTATGCCTTTGCTTATGGCGCAGATGCTATCTATGCCGGACAACCTCGTTACAGCCTGCGTGTTCGTAACAACGAATTTAACCATGAAACACTGGCTCAGGGGATTAAAGAAGCCCATGAATTAGGCAAACGTTTTTATGTCGTTGTCAATATTGCCCCACACAATGCAAAACTGAAAACCTTTATCCGTGATTTGAAGCCTGTGGTTGAAATGGGGCCTGATGCGCTAATTATGTCCGATCCCGGTTTAATTATGATGGTGAGAGAGGCCTTTCCCGAAATGGATATCCACCTTTCCGTACAGGCAAATGCGGTTAACTGGGCAACAGTGAAATTCTGGAAACAAATGGGCTTAACGCGGGTTATTCTCTCACGTGAGCTTTCACTGGAAGAAATTGCAGAAATCCGCCAGCAGGTGCCTGAAATGGAGCTAGAAGTCTTCGTACATGGCGCACTTTGTATGGCTTATTCAGGCCGCTGTTTACTATCGGGCTATATCAATAAACGCGATCCTAATCAGGGAACCTGCACGAATGCCTGCCGCTGGGAATACAATGTGCAGGAAGGCAAAGAAGATGATACAGGCAATATCGTTCATACCCATGACCCTATTCCGGTTAAAAATATTGAGCCGACACTAGGACAGGGAAATCCGACGGATAAGGTATTCATGATAGAAGAAGCCAAACGTCCGGGGGAATATATGAGCGCATTTGAAGATGAACATGGCACTTATATCATGAACTCCAAAGATTTGCGGGCAGTGGAGCATGTAGATCGTCTGACTGGCATGGGCGTACATTCGCTGAAAATAGAAGGCCGCACTAAATCTTTCTACTATTGTGCCCGTACAGCTCAGGTATACCGCCGTGCCATCAATGATGCCGTTGCCGGTAAACCGTTTGATCCAACCTTAATGAGCACGCTGGAAGGATTAGCTCATCGTGGTTATACCGAAGGCTTTTTGCGTCGCCATACTCACGATGCCTATCAAACCTATGAATATGGTTATTCAGTATCAGAGACGCAACAATTTGTCGGAGAATTTACCGGCAATCGGATCAACGGGCTGGCTGAAGTAGCAGTAAAAAATAAGTTCCTCGTTGGTGACAATCTTGAAATTATGACGCCAGCAGGCAATATCAACTTTGTACTGGCATCAATGACAAACAAAAAAAATCAGGTTGTCGAAGTTGCTCCGGGTGACGGTCATATTGTTTACTTGCCTGTTCCTGAAGAAATTGAACTGAATTACGCGCTGCTTATCCGTAATCTGAAATCGGGTAATACCCGAGCACCTCATACAAATACAGTTCCTAAAAAATAATTCAGTATGAATTTTACAGAAATAGTTCCATTTTTTTAGAAACAGATCACATCAATACTATTTTATTTCTCGTATCATCCATTCTGAAAAATGAAGAACTAAAAAAGTTTCACTGTAAGACTAGGAACCACCTCCTTGGCTAGCTCAATCTCCCTTGGGCTAGCCTTTTCTTTTCCTGAAAATTTTAAAATTCAAAAAATCATCAGTAATATCAGCAAGAAAAAATCATTAACTGAATTACTAGTTATTGAGTTTATCCAGTCAATAATAATTATCTCACTACCCATTACAAAATTAATTGTAAATAAAAAAATCGGTTTGAATAAATATCACTCATATTTATTCAACATACTGAAGGAATTTTTAGAAAAACACCTTGAGATAGTTATTTCCAACAGAGTCGATTGATATTATCTCACTATACACATGCATGACAGGAGGGAAATAATTAAATTTTAATAAACATAACATTAACTATGAAAAATATACCCAATGGTTCCAAGTTACATCGCAGCGACAAGGGAATGAATCCAGGCCATTGGATGACTGGAAATGAGTACAACCAACAAAGAGGCAACTTGAAAGACGACGGGTATAATCTCAACTGAAGCGATCCACTACATCTTCCCTTCCTGCTCACCTTGTACTCCATGCAAATATAAACAACAATCAGTAGCGCCTTTTGCAAACTGGAGTTAAACATGACTGATATCGTGAAGTTGTTAGGAAAAGACGCAGAAAGTTTATTGCAGCATCAATGTTCCACTATTCCACGTGAAAATCTCTACATTCCGGGTGCAGATTTTGTTGATCGTGTAATGATCGAAAACAATCGGCCAAACGCGGTATTGCGCTCAATGCAAACTTTATTTAATCATGGGCGTCTGGCAGGAACTGGTTATCTTTCGATTCTGCCGGTTGATCAGGGAGTTGAACATTCAGCCAGTGCCTCTTTTGCAGCAAATCCGCTCTATTTTGACCCCAAAAATATTGTTGAATTAGCAATTGAAGCAGGATGTAATTGCGTTGCTTCGACTTATGGTGTTCTGGCATCTGTTTCCCGCCGCTATGCCCATAAAATTCCATTTCTGGTGAAACTGAATCACAATGAAACTCTGACCTACCCCGCTGAATATGATCAGACTTTATATGCCAGCGTTGAACAGGCATTTAACATGGGTGCAGTTGCAGTTGGTGCAACGATTTATTATGGTTCTCATGAGTCACGCCGCCAGATAGAAGAAATTTCTGCTGCTTTCGAACGTGCTCATGAATTAGGAATGGTCACAGTACTGTGGGCATATTTACGTAATTCTGCCTTCAAAAAAGATGGCGTTGATTACCATACAAGTGCCGATTTAACCGGTCAGGCAAACCATCTGGCAGCCACTATCGGTGCTGATATTGTTAAGCAAAAAATGGCGGAAACTAATGGCGGTTATACTGCTATTGGTTTCGGGCACACAGATAAACGTGTCTATACTGAATTAACAACAGAACACCCTATCGATTTAGTTCGCTATCAGTTGGCTAACTGTTACATGGGGCGTGCCGGCCTAATCAATTCCGGCGGAGCTTCTGGTGCCAATGATTTGAGTGATTCAGTCCGTACTGCGGTCATCAACAAACGCGCTGGAGGCATGGGGTTAATTCTTGGGCGCAAGGCATTTAAGAAGTCAATGAAAGAAGGCGTTGCCCTGATCCACTCAGTACAGGATGTCTACCTCGACAAAAGCGTCACTATAGCCTGATAAAATCAGGATAATTAATTGAATAATAAAGAAATTAGATATGGGGATAGCTATATCCCCATTTTCACGGTCAGTAACTACCACCATTGATGGAAATGATGTACCGGCCCTATCCCTTTTCCCACGTCTAATTTATCTGCCTGCACTAAGGCATTGTGTAAATAAGCTTTTGCAATTGGCACTGTGCTCTGCCAATCTTCATAACGTGGTCGTAATGCAGCAAGAGCCGCCGACAAAGTACAACCCGTGCCATGTGTATTGTGGGTATTAACTCTGGAAGCAGTAAAACGCCATTCTCCTTCAGGCGTAAACAACCAGTCAGGACTTTCTCCGTCAGCCAGATGCCCCCCTTTCAACAGAATTGCCTGACAACCCATTGATAATAATTTTCGCCCTTGTTGCAACATTTCATCTTCTGTTTCCGCAGAAGAACATTTCAACAGTGCTGCCGCTTCAGGTAAATTGGGAGTAATTAAAGAAACAACAGGTAGTAGTAACTCTGTCATAACTGTGGCAGCTTCTTCCGACAGTAACGGATCTCCACTCTTCGCCAGCATCACTGTATCCAGTACAGTATAAGGAACTGGGTAACGTTGCAGCATTTCCGCGACAACTTTTACATTAGCAACATTCGATAACATACCAATTTTAATACTGTCTATCCTGACATCTGAAAGCACAGACTCAAGTTGAGTAGCAAGGAAACTTGGGTCAATATCGTAAACTGCTTGCACTCCAGTGGTATTTTGCGCAACGAGGGCGGTAATCACAGTTGTGCCATAAACGCCAAGTGCAGAAAAGGTTTTCAAATCGGCTTGAATGCCGGCACCACCGCTAGGATCAGTTCCTGCAATGGTCAATGAATGAATTGACATGATGATGATTCCTGCGACCAGCTCAGGAAAAGCGGCAATCAAAATACCCACTCTCTTTCAAGTTGCCTTTCAAGATCTGTCGGATATGGGATATACCGAGACTTCCCTACGCTAGCATTATCCAGATCAGGTAATACGGGTACTTCTCAGTTCAATTAAGAACGCCCCGAGCCAAAATAAAAATCACTCTATTAGTATCCCAATAGAGTGATATTTGCAATATGTTATCGTTAAATAATGAAACAGATTAACGATATATATTCAGCTGGCAATGAAAATACCAGCAAAAATAAATTTATTACTTTTAATTACTTTTTATTACTATAAAGTTGTCACGTTTGCAGCAGCTGGACCTTTAGGACCATCCTGAATTTCAAACTCAACTTGTTGGCCTTCAGACAATGTTTTAAATCCATCTTTCATAATTGCAGAAAAATGTACAAATACATCTTTGCTGCCATCAGCTGGAGTAATAAAACCAAAACCTTTAGACTCGTTGAACCACTTCACAGTACCAGTGATTTTTGCCATTTCAAAAATTTCCTTTGAATCACTTTATTAGCCGATTGGCATTAAAAAGAAACGAACCCGTATTCATTGCTGCTATTCATTAACAGAAATAGTACTTCGTTTACCCATGTGTTTTATCACATACTCTTTATATAATCGCAAGCCATTTTTTTCAGCGGCACGAGCTAAAGCACATATTTCAAATTATTAATATCTGCTTTTTATTTAACGTCAACCAGAAGTATTTATATTACATAACACCATGAATTAAAAAAGAAATAGAATTTTAACCCTTGGAAAGTATTTTGATTTTTTTGATATATAATTCTGTTTATCACGCTTATTAAGAGATACAGCAGAGAGTTATAACTTTTAAACTTTATTGAAGAAGCGATAAAAGAATGGAGTATATTTGTTAACACCTGAGAGTGTAATATGACTGCTCCAAATTCAGCTGTTTTATATTTTGTATATCCTTTATTAAAGATTGTTCAGTTGAATTCCCTTTTATTCAATTTATAGACGTCCTTTATTATTTAAATATGTCAGAAGCTGACTTCATGTTTATAGCCCAAGAAAAACTGAGCTTTAAGCAGCCTATTACACGGATATTAGTTCAGTGCAAACATTTTATGGAGAAAAATGGATAACATTCATTTTATATGCAATTTTTGTAGTTTAAATTTTCACATAGTTTTCTCATGTAATAAAATTTTGTTATCAGGGATTAATAAAATTAGATTCATTATAAAAAAATCAGCCGGGCATATGCCCGGCTGATAAAGTATACTCATTTTAAAACTATCAAGTTATGTCTTTGCTTTATTGGATCTGGAAAATAAATAACCAACCCACAATGCTCCAATCCAGAATGGCATGAGGATAACAGATATACGTATATCAGGTATCGTCAGGATAATAATAAGAATACAAGCCAGAAATATCAGACACAGGAAATTACCAAATGGATACCAGAATGCTCTGAAACTTGTTTTAACCCCTTCGGCATCCTTTGCAGCCCGAAATTTCAGGTGTGACACACAAATCATAATCCAATTAATAACTAAGGTTGTCACTACCAATGCCATCAAAAGCTCAAATGCCTTACCCGGCATAACATAGTTAATTAATACACCTATCGATGTTGCCAAAGCTGACAATGCAATTGATAAAACCGGAACACCGCGCTTATTCACTTTGGTCAGAATACGTGGTGCATTCCCCTGCTTAGCCAAGCCGTATAACATTCGGCTGTTACAATAAACGCCGCTGTTATAAACCGACAGCGCTGCAGTCAGCACGACAACATTCAAGGCATTAGCAACCCAAAAGCTATCCAAATTATGGAAAATCAGAACGAATGGGCTTCCACCCTCAACAACTTTTATCCACGGGTAAAGAGACAACAGAATGAACAACGAACCGATATAAAACAGTAAAATACGGTACACAACCTGATTAGTTGCCTTCGGGATGTTTTTTTCTGGATTTTCAGCTTCTGCCGCCGTAATTCCTACGGTTTCCAATCCACCGAATGAAAACATAATTACGGCCATTGCTGTGATCAGACCCGCAGCACCATTAGGCATGAAACCGCCATACTGCCATAAATTGCTTACGCTGGCCTGCGGCCCTCCTGTTCCACTAATGAGTAAGTAAGAACCGAAGAGGATCATGCCGATAATAGCTCCGACTTTAATCATAGAGAACCAGAATTCTGCCTCCCCATAGAGCCGGACATTAATTAAATTGACAGAATTAATCACCACAAAGAATATTGCTGCTGAAGCCCACGTTGGGATTTCAGGCCACCAGTATTGAATATACATACCGACAGCTGTGAGCTCCGCCATTCCAACCAGTATAAACATAACCCAGTAATTCCAACCGGATAGAAAACCAGCAAAATTACCCCAATATTTATAAGCAAAGTGGCTAAAAGAACCTGCTACTGGCTCTGCAACAACCATTTCCCCCAACTGGCGCATTATCAGGAATGCAATAAAACCACTAATAGCATACCCAAGAAGCACTGAAGGCCCGGCCATTTTTATCGTTTGGGCAATTCCCAAAAATAACCCTGTCCCTACTGAGCCACCGAGTGCAATAAGCTGAATATGCCTGTTCTTTAAACCACGCTTAAGCGTCGACTGTTGTATATGCCCCGTCATCTAGTCCTCTTATTTCGATAATTATATCCGTCGTCTTTCAGGCCATTTCTGTGTTGGCTTAGTTTACTCACCGCTGCAATGCAGCCCGAAATCCATTGGGTATAGAACCTGTTTAAACTATTTTATTTGTCGTTTTGGACCTGAACTGGCTGAAGAAACCTTAGATTCCTTCAATTTTTGCGCGATCTATCATACCCAAACTACTCTGACACTAATTGCTATCGTGTCAGACTCTGATTTTGACTCAATATTTAGTCTACTCATTCAAATCAGATGAATATTAAAACATCATTCACAAAGAATAAATACCGGAAACGCATACTAATTCACTCTTCATCCCTTTGTGATTGTAATGCATATTCAGGCCCGATAAGAGTAAAATTAACTCTCGATTGTCGATTATGTATAAAACTAAAATCTTGAAAAGAAGTTGTGTATACTTCCCATCACCTTTAACCAATTTATAATTGTAATGCCACAGGATAATCACTTAGCACTTGTATGCGCACTGAGTAAATGGATAGAAAACCACCTTGGTCGTGTCATCCATCTTGAAGAACTTGCTGCTTACTCTGGCTATTCGCTTTGGCACATGCAGAAAATATTCAAGGAAGTCACCGGGATCTCACTGGGTAAATACATACGTCAACGTCGGCTGGCTGGTGCTGTACATCTTCTGAAGAACAGTTCCCAACCCATTTTTGATATTGCGCTGGATTTCGGCTTCGGCTCTCAATCCCACTTTACTTATATGTTCCGTAAAGAATATGGCATTACACCTTACGATTTTCGTCAAAGTACAGATATAGAGCTTGAAGTTAAACTTCCATTACACCTGTCTTACAATTGCTAATCATAAGATAAATTATGCGGCCTGACGTCAATATCAGGCCGCTACTTTACTAACTTCTCAACCATCTTCCTTAGTACCGTAACGAGATTAGTTTTCATTTAATTTATACTTTTCAACTAAGGCTAATGCTATCGCTTCCGTTTCTGCATCGGGATAACCCTGAATATCTGATGGACGAAAATGCATCTGAAATGCCCGGATCGTTTTATGCGTATGCACATCCAGATAGCCTGTCTGAGGAATAGAATACCCATAAACAGCCAGTGCTTTTTGTATTCTGATAACGGGAACAGGCGTATCTGGCGCTCTGTCAGCTAAATATTTACTTACCGTATCAACATCAGGCCAGGCCCCGATCCCTTCTTCATAAAGAGTATGCCATGGAAAAACAGGCCCGGGATCTTCTTTCCGAAGTGGGGCGATATCACTATGACCAACCACATTTACAGCTTCAATTTTATGCCTACGGATAATATCTTTTGTCAGTCGGATCAAGGCATCTATTTGTGTTGGATGATATTCACACCACTCTTTTTTAAGAAAGTATTTTTTAAATCCACAATTAACTATTTCTATGCCGATAGAATAATTATTTAAATTTTTATATCCCCTCCACTCACTTCTGCCAGCGTGCCAGGCTTTTTCTCCCTCAGAAGATAATTGAAAAATAATCGGTTCATTATTTTTATATTTGGGATGAGCGGGAATCAAATACTGGACACTGACATTACCGCCAGTCAGAGCCCGTAAAGAACGCTTCTCATTCAAGGCCGTATAATGTATAACCAAAAACTTAACTGATTCAATATTCTTTTTTGTCGAATACGAATAAAAATGATCAATAAGATAATCATTCCTTTCTTCCAATGGGGATTGCCGACTACAACCAATCAATAGCGTAATAAGCACACCTACTAAGATTTTTCTCATCATATTTATACAATAACAGAAGAAAAATTGAATAATGTCACTATATAGTAGATGAAACTAGAATAGATGCTGTCTTTTTATCGGCTGGAATGCTATGCGTTATACCATTTTTACAATAACATAAAAGCCGGACTTCCATTTGAATCTGGAATATCCGGCTAATATGTTTATCCATTTTATTTTACTAATAATGAATATTGGTCTTAATTTCAGCTATTACGTTTTTGATTCTTCTGAGCCGGCTCATTATCCCAAATGCCTTCTTCAATCTGCTTTTGGAGTTCCGGATACATATTAATATCAAATGTTGGTAACTGCCCTGCTTTTCTCTGCTGGTTATAGTCTTTAGCCAATTTCAGCGCAATGCCTGATAACAAGAAAATAGCTATCAGGTTCACAATAGCCATACAGGCCATGGATACGTTTGCCATATTCCAGACTAAAGGCACTTCCGCCATTGTACCGAACATCACCATGGCTAATGCTGCAATACGTAAAATGAATAAACCAGCAGTATGGTTACGTTCGAGGAATATCATATTACTTTCAGCATAAGCATAGTTAGCAATAATTGATGTAAAGGCAAAGAAGAAAATTGCAATGGCAACGAAAGTTGTTCCCCAATGACCAACCGCGGAGGATAGCGCACGTTGCGTCAATTCAATTCCACTGATGGCAGTAACATTCTCATTAAGGATGCCTGAAGAAAGAATAATGACTGCTGTAGCACTACAGATAACGATCGTATCCATAAATACCCCCAACATCTGCACATACCCCTGAGAGGCCGGATGTGGCGGATATGGAGAAGCAGAAGCCGCTGCGTTTGGTGCAGAACCCATTCCCGCTTCATTCGAGAACAAACCACGCTGAACGCCCTGAAGCATCGCCTGGGAAATACCATAACCCAATGCTCCTGCCGCAGCTTCCTGAAGACCAAAAGCACTCTTAAAGATTAATGCAAATACTTCCGGAATACGTTCAATGTTGTGACCTACAACCCAGAATGCCAGAATTAAATATGCACCCGCCATAAATGGAACAACTAATTCAGCAACCCGCGCGATTGAGCGCAAACCGCCAAAAATAATCACACCACTAATAATGACTAATACAATACCCACATATAATGGATTGATATCGAAGGCAAAAGAAGCTGCTTGTGCAATTGAGTTTGCCTGAACGGCATTAAATACAAGACCAAACGCGATAATAAGGAAGAATGAAAACAATACACCCATCCACCGCTTCTTCAACCCTTTCTCCATGTAGTAGGCTGGGCCACCACGATAATTTCCCTGATCGTCTTTCGTCTTGTACAACTGAGCAAGCGTGCTTTCCACGAAGGAAGTTGCCATACCAATAAATGCAACAACCCACATCCAGAAAATAGCCCCAGGACCGCCAGCAGTCAGTGCAATCGCAACTCCGGCAAGATTCCCGGTCCCTACGCGCGCCGCAAGGCTGGTACATAAAGCCTGAAAAGATGAGATGCCGGATTTATCTGATTTCTTGCTGTGTTTCAGGACTGAAAACATGTGGCCAAAATGGCGAAGTTGTATAAAACCAAATCGTATAGTGAAGTAAAGGCCAACCCCAAGAAGCAAGTATATTAATACGTAGTCCCAAAGAATGTTGTTAATGAAGTTAATCAGATCCGTCAAGATATTTTCCCCTTACTATTAGCAAACATTAGCTGACCATAATCAGTATCCGTCTAAAATTTATTGTGCTTAATATCCTTTATTATTAACAAGTAACACAATTCTGCGAATGAGACACAGAGATACTAGCCAGTAAAACGAAAAGAATGTAACACAATATCTATTTCAATGGGTAACTTTTAATGAAATTTTTACATTTACTTTAGCGTTTATGAATATTTGCACTAAGTTACATTCATGCGAACGGCCCTATTTTAGCCCTGTTAATCATACTTAATGACGAATAAATGGTCTGTTTTGTTTATATCATCTGTATTTAAGATGAACATCTTACGAAACAATCAGGATACAAAAAAGAAACAAACAGCAAACAAAAATCAACTTTTCCAAAAGTAATTAAATATAAAACGCTTATAAAAGCTTCTTTTAATCACTGCCCGCATGTCTAATCGATAGAAAATTAATTGTTTATTTTACAACCTATTAATGTAGTTAATCTCTCAACACAACAATAATTACATTCATTAAAAACACTAAAATAACGACAAAATTTAATGTTGAAATCTCTTAAATTTAAGAAAACATATAGCAATATCTTTCTTCAAATGAGATTATTAAATTTTAATGCT
This sequence comes from Xenorhabdus sp. KJ12.1, assembly GCF_963876495.1. Lineage (NCBI taxonomy): Bacteria > Pseudomonadati > Pseudomonadota > Gammaproteobacteria > Enterobacterales > Morganellaceae > Xenorhabdus > Xenorhabdus sp. KJ12.1. The sequence continues at coordinate 5,801 of NZ_CAWNQH010000064.1, read as the reverse complement.
GTGATAATTGGAAAAAGCCACCATTTCATATTAAGATTTTCACTTGTTATTTTTTACATAAGAAATAAAAACAATAGGTTAGCAAGATATTAATATTCCACTATCTGGCCATCAGATAATCTGCTAGTGAGGTTATGATTGATGTTAGAAAGAAAAAGAAAAAATCCAGCGGATAACATACTGCCAAAACGGGTATATAGGGGAAAATCTAAATACGAGTACCATCCAGCAACAGGCGGTTCTATCTCAATTTGCTGTTTAAATTCGCCGCTGTCTGTTATCTGGAAAGAGTACAACAAGATTGTAGAAAAAATTGAAAAAAATAGTACTTAGCCCCCTGTTTATATCAAAATTAATAAAACGGGAGTCTTCACTCCCGTTATTTTCAAACCATAAATAATCAATGGATTATATAAATGTGGTTATTTATATAATCACAGGCTATTCTTGCCAAAGAAACTTTATTAACTCTATCAAAATCCATCTTACATCATGGAATGTTTTCGGTTAATTTATATCTATAATCATATTTTTCAAACAACCAATTAAACATAAAAAATAATAATGATTATAGTTAAGTCTGCATGCACTTGGCGCCTGTTTATCCGACATAATCTGCTTGATTTTTACTTTTCTACCCAACACTATCGTCTTTAAAAATCCATGCTACGATATAAATTCGCCTATCAGCTTCTGCTATTTTTCCTTTGAAGCAACACATTAACCAATGGAGTATTGTCGATGCTTATAGTTAAAAAAATAAAATTTTCCGTACTCGCAACACTGTTTACCTTATTATTATCATCTCCAGCCTTTGCCAAAGATGGTGTATTGATTAATTTACCTGATAAAAAATTTGCAGTTATTTCAGTCGGTGATCTGGAAAGTGCATCCATAGGTAGTTATTCCATTGCTGTTTTCCAGGATAAAGAGCTAACAGAATTCACCACTGGTGCCGTTTTTTCCCGCAATGGCTCAATATTTGAAGATGACGGAAAACCAAGAACAACATTTGCTGATATTGATGGTGACGGGAATAAAGAACTCATTATCTCTAAACTCACCGCAGGCTCAGGGAATTACCTTGAAGTAGATGCTCTCAAGATTACCGATAAGGATGTCAAATTACTGACCCGCATCAATACTAATAGTACGAATAATATTATTAGATTACTTCGTAATCATTGTAAGAAAGAGCAATGCTTAAAGCAGGAACAGTGATAACACCTGAATCAGTTATTCAATGCCCATAAAATGTAAGGCAAACGATAGATAATGTACTATTGTTAATGTTATCACCACCATACCCAATGGATTTCGAGTTGCATCGCGGAGGAAAGCAAGTTATTCCCTCCGAAAACATGGCTTACTATATAATCGGGGTGAGCATAGCCAATAAAAAGCAACCTGAAAGGCGATGGGTATACCACGGTATAGCTTGATAAAGGGGAATCTATGAAACGTCTTTTATTATCATTTTTTTTGCTACCGCTCTCGTTCTTCTCTTATGCCGCACATACAAATCAGGACAAAATTGCTGAAACCTATTGTGATGTGTTTGGCAAAGCTTCCGTAGAGGCATTTAAAACTCATGACTCGCCAGATGTGATAGCGCAAAATGCATTAAATGCTTTACATAAGAAAGGGTTAACCCTGAAAGAAATCCAGTCTAATAAAAATGAATTTATTGCAACAATTAAACAAACTGTTGCTGAAGTCAGAGAACATAAGCCAAAATTTCCGAGCAACCACCATTTTGATGAGACGCTGGCTAAATCAGTTAAAGATTGTAAAGTTCAGATAAAGCATGTTTTATCCCAACATGCTCGCTAATTAAATGCGGAGCGACGAAGATTCGCCGCTCCGCATATACTTGTACTCTTGCAAATTACCACTTTATTCGCAGCGGTCATATCGTCAGTTATGCTTCCGGAGTGCACTTTTATTGCGGCAACTTATTCTGGAATTCATTGAGTATATTTAGTTCAAGGCTCCAGGGCAAAACAGTACAAAAGGATTTATGGAATTACTCTTGGTTTTTTCTGGTCTTGTAAGTCAATACAGGCTTAAGCCGTGCTACCAATTTTACCAAACCTGTTTGTACCATAGCATCCATTACGCCACTAATAGGCTTATAGGCTTCTGGCGCTTCCTGAAAAATAAGCTGATTATCCAGACAAACAACACGACTGCCCAATGCGGTACGCGAAAGTTGTCGGGCATTATAACGCCCGGCTAAACGTGATTTACACTCATTACGTCCCCATTTACGACCAGCACCATGAGCAAGAGAAAAAAGACTTTGTTCAGTTGCTACCGGTTTCACTAAATAGCTATAGTCCCCTCGAGAACCGGGAATAACGACCAATCCCTGATCAGAAGGTGTTGCACCTTTGCGATGTAGCCAGCCATCAATTCCGTCAATAACACTGGAGGTGAGCAAATTGTGTGAAACATCCAGTAAACAGCACCCTTCAGCTCGCCAGCGCCCCAGCATCCGTTCAGCAATTAACTGACGGTTAAGGTGAGCATAATCGAGAGCTTGTTGGTGTTGCTGAAGATAATGCTGCGCCTGTACACTGGACGCCTCCAACCCTTTATGCCCATACTGGCGAACATGCTGTTCAAGGATCATTTGCCCCATCCCGCGTGAACCGCTGTGTACCAACAATAAAAGCTCTTGTTTATTAAGTTGCCATGTTTCAAGAAGTTCAGGCTGATAAATTTCATCTATTTGCTGCAATTCAGCAAAGTGATTGCCACCACCAATCGTCCCCGGTGAATAGCAAAAATATTCGGCCATATCCTCTGGCAGTTCATCTTCTTCCAAAGGATTATCGATAGAACCGAGTTTTTTCTCCAGTTTATCTAACGACCATTTATTCAGCACTAAATCTGTTTTCCACAACGCCATACCACACCCAATATCATTGCCGATGAGTGCAGGATAAAAACGTGACTGTGAGAAAAATGCCGCGCCAACCGGATAACCTCTACCCGGATGCAGGTCAGGCAAACCGACCACACGTACCATATCAGGAAGTTGTGCTGTTGTTTCGAGTTGCTGGATGGCCTTACCTTCCAGCCAGGTATTTTCTGCTGCAATAATCTGGATATGCGATTGTGGTGCAGCCGAATATAATGTATTGCCCATAGATCAATCCTATGATCGATAAAAATAATAAGAGTTATGGTTCAGGCTGTCCTAGCCAAAGCAATACCAGATGTAAAAATCTTAGTAATTAGCTACAGACTGGCCCGAAAAGAGTCATTGTTACTGTCGTCATTATATTTTCTCCTTTCAGTCGTTAATGTAGATTAGTCAATATATAAAATTGAAGTTAGGCATCATACTCTAAATATGGATCAGATTACCAGTGATTTATTTAATTCACTCTCAATAATTTAAAACCAATATCAAATAATAATTCCAACATGTGATCAAAAACATAACTTTATGCTTTTAACCACATATTGAAATTAATAAATCCCTTAAGCAGTCCATTCTCTATTTTGTAGAACTACTCTATAACCATCTATATCTTCAAAGGTTTTTCCCACTACATCCCAATAGTCATTATATGATTGAACCACCTTAAAACCTGCATTTATCATACGCTCACAGCATTGTTCCCAAACACTATTTTCACTAAAGTAAAAAACTAGCAGATTATCTTTTGTTGGTGCTCTTCCAACAACAGTTCCTTGATGATGCGTAAATTCCAAATGATAGCTGTGTTTTTCATGCCCAATGATTGAACCATCAAAGTTATTATGCCCCTGAAACTCACCTAATAGCTTAAACCCCAATCCATTAACATACATATCTGTAATTTCTTTAAGATTATCAGTTGGCCTGGCTACTCTTAATATTGATGACCTTGGGATCATTATATTCTCCATAATTTATTTTAAAGTTTTTATATTTTTTACTAAAAAGCACGTACACTCTAAAACCTTAACCTAACTTTAGGTCAAGCCACATTTATCAGAATATTTTTTGGATATATAGAAAATAAAATTGATAGAATATTTATTCTTTGAGCATCAATTTATTTTATAAAAAAATACTAACTCGGGATCATCTTCATCAAGGTTTTCTATATAACCACTTTTCCTAAAGCCCGCCTTGTTTAATAATGATTGCATCTATTTATTAGATTGGTTCGTAGATGTGAATAATTTTGGACAAGAACAAATTGATTTTAGGTAGTTGATAAGTTGTAAGCCAACGCCTTCCCTTCTGTTTCTTTCTCCAACCACCAGCATCTCAATAAAAGCATAATCAAAAAAATTATAATGCAGTACACCATAAGCAACCACTTCACTATCTAACTTTACCAAATAGCAAAATTGACTCTTGACCCAATTTTTAATTTGATCTAACCGGCGATTATCATACAGAGCAACTGGATCGATTCTGGTAAGAATATCGATATCAGGCATATCAGCACGCCGGATGTAGAGTATTTTGTCTTTTTGGTCATCGTCCAGATTCATCATAATGTCCCACCTTTAGAGCCTTCACCTTTAAAACGACATAATAGTAATTGTTTAATTACCGACTCTCGTACATCTTCCCAATACAGCATTCATCGGACTAAAAGGATCATTACTACTCAAAGTAGCTACCACTCCTGACTGTTTAGTGCCTACCAGATAGGAAAAATTTATGTTGTCCTTAACGGAATCATAAATAACCTTTTTATTGTCTCTTGAACCAAGCTCCACCTTAGCACCAAAATAACCCCATACTCCTTCAGGTTTTACTCTCGGTGGCATATTAGGATAGAGACTAACACCTATGTATTTTCCGTTTGCTTCCGCCCTCACCTTCATCATGACTTTAGGAAAATACCCGGGAGGAAATTTTTTGTGGTTTTTGGGCTCCCTGAATATGTATGCCGGGTACAAATAACAGGAATAATTACCATTACGGATATCGAGCTTACCATCAGCAATGGTATAAACTCCGGTATCTGCCAGTAAGTAACCCGGAAACAACAGTAATGCAACGGCCATTTTCTTTAACATCTGTCACCACCTGTCATGACTCAAATGATTCAAGTATAGCTTTGACGTTAAATAACATATAACTCGATACCAGGGCTTTATGCTCTCAACTAATCACAAATTTCTATCATAGACTGCACTCAAACAGTATTACGAGAAAATGTAGGATTTTATTTTTTAGGTAATTAGAAAGTAAAGGTAACCAAGTGATCGATCATTATGCGGATTGGAAACGATCTGCCGATAAATCCTTGAATAGAAGACAGTGATTATTCTTTGAGAGCATTATCTCATCAAGAGAATGGGTAAATAAATATTGACTTTATTTTTATGTGTTAACTGTTCGTTAAAATCGTTCGCTTATTATTAGTTAACCTGAATTCTGGATAAGAAATTGACGAGAGGCCTGTTCCAGGAGCAAAGTTTTGGTGAAAGCCTAAAACGACTCCGGGGAGGAACAGGCCATGGACAAGTTAGTTGAAATTTTCTGCGATGTCGACGACTTTTGCCGTCTTTTCATCCCCCAGTGGGCGCAGTTTTGTCTCGATAACGGATACCGCCTGCGCCGTAGACAAGGCCACATGTATCCCAGTGAAATCATGACAATTTTAATCCTCTTTCAGCGGTCGCATTACCGTGATTTTAAAAACTTTTATTTGGAGCATATCTGGCAATACCATCACCGCGACGGTCATGCTCCCAATAGTTAGATCTGTTATGAAAGATAGTATTCACGCTCAATGAACGTACCTACCACTTTGTCATGCATCTCTTCGGATTTGGAATAA
>NZ_CAWNQH010000063.1:0-84377 GCF_963876495.1 Xenorhabdus sp. KJ12.1 | reverse complement strand
GAAACGGGAGAGCTGACTTAAATCTTCGGGCGTTTTGAGATTTTTAGCCAGCTCAGTAGCCAGGGCTTGTAACTGTTTCTCGTCCATCTTTTCACCTGTATTAGTTGATAAATTAAACATATCAAAAACAGGCAATTACACAAATTTAGAAACAGGGTCCCTATAACCGGATTTTTATTAAAAGCGAGTACTATTTTTGATGTCAATCAGACCACTTAAGTTGCTATTTTTCACTCAGACTTATTCACCCCCGGTCACATAGTGCTTTACGATCCCGGGGATTAACTTCTATGATGCCATCAGGCTATCCTGAAGCTCATGAAGCTGGTTTTGCAACTGCTGTAGCTCCATCTGCTTTTGCATTTCCGACTGAGCTGGACGTTGTTGTGATTCACGTATCCGTTTTTCCAGATCAGTAACCTGTTTTTCCATTTGAGCTTTTCCTGCCGCTTTGATTTTCAATTGATTAAGTAGGTTACTCAATGACTTCTGCAAAACAGCCTGAGTCCGTTTTTTATTCTTCAAAGTTGCCCGCGCTGCTTTTCTTTCTTGTTCAAGAGCTTCATAAACTGCCCTAAATTCTTTATTTAATACCTTTTCATGCTGTAATACTTTTTCTTTCTCAGCAACCCTCTGATCCCATGTCCCAGAGTAATTACAGTTAAACTTTGCAATAATACTCATATCTCCTTTCGTAGGATCACATTCTTGTGCATTTGTGACACAACCAGCCAATACTACATTCATTAACAATATCATCAATACTCGCATAATAATTCCTATCAACTTACTTTAATTGCGGTACGTTGTTCATAAAGGCTGTCAAGTTCCTGCTGTAACATGCCAATATTTTTACGCATTTGAGCAATCTGCTTATTTAAATTTTTCGTTTTAGCGCCATCTTTTATCATCTGAACAGAGACATCAGCCCACTGTTTTTCGTGCTCTTTCATTTCTTTAATGGTATTACGCAGGTAAGTAATATTAGCATCAAGCCCTTTCAACTGTTTCTGCATCTGCGCTTTTTTCACGGTTTTTGCAGCAATATCTTTATTAATACTAGCCAGAGTACGCTTATCAGCCTGAATCACCTCTTTGACTACGACAGTGGCGTTCTGAATCCGCTCATTTTCTGCTTTAATATCCTTAATTGCAGCCGCTAATAATTGTTCTCTGCTGGAATATTTTTTACGCTGGCTATCCAGATAAGCATTCGCTCCCACTCCTACTCCACATCCCACAATTGCTGCCGCTGCAATACATATCGCTTTATGATTCACATCACTGAGCATACAAGCCATTGCCCCTGCTGCTGCTCCAGCCAAACAAGACTGCAAACCCGACTTATTAAAAAATTCGACATCTTCGTTCTTAGTTAAACGAGAATCTACTGTTCCTGTTTGTGCAGAAGGCCCACTTGGCGTCTGGCAGGCAACCAAAGTAAAAATCAGGCAAAAAGAAATCATCAAACGTGTATATTTTAAAACCATAGGTTAATATGTCCTTTCTAAATAAAAGTGCTCATTATCATTTATATTCGACGGGCAGTTTATTTATTTTTCTTACACATCTCCAACCAACTATCCCGAGCAACTCTGCCATCCCGCCAATATCCCTGTAGATTCTGCCAATACGTATTGAGATAACTATTTAGATTGGTTTTACCACGAGCCGACATTTCTTGCTGAACGACTCGGAGTTGCGGGGCAATAAGCTCTGCATTATACGTTATGCCCATATCAACCAAGGTATCAGCATAATAATTTGTAATAAAATTTAGTGCCTTTTTATGTTGTTCCAACTGCGTTTGGCGACGAGAACAATTTGCATCCAGTTCACTGCCTGATTGACAAGTTTTTCCATACAGGCCGACTAATCGATCATAAAAATCACCATCATCCTTCAATTTTGTGCATAAAAATGCGCCAAGTTGCAAGGAGGTACGTATTGCCTGATCACGTTGTTCATCACGTAATTGTGCATTGGCACGCAGATCGGCACGTAATTGCGCTAATTGCTTTTTCAGCGAGGCATCTTGGATCTTGGATGAAATACTCCCCAAATAATCAATTGAATCTGTCGATTTGTTCCCTTTATTTTGATGCTCTTCAATACCTAATGTTTTCCACTCTTTAGCAATTTCTTTAATACGATCACGAGAAGTCAGTATCGGAGAAACTAGAACCAAACGAAATCCTATCGCTTTGTTTTTGTTATCGCCTTGGGCTGTATAATAAGGCTCTTCACCACGTAGTGAACTGCGTATGTCACTTTCCGGTGTCAGAAAACTACCGCCCCTGACAATATAGCCCCCTGCCTGACCATGTTGTCGATCCAATTTGTTTAAACGAAAAGGTTCAAACATCATCTCAGCTGTATTACCCAACATATCATGCAGCCCTAATGGATTAGGTTTGAGTAAGCCGGTCAATTGGAGTTTGCCATTGGCTGACTGAGAGCCTGAAAACCAGACATAATGGATGATCCCCTCAGGCATAGGAAAACGTTGGTCACGAAATTCAGATGTGGAAACAGCCAAGCCACCACGGGCGGAAAATTCCCACTCGGTTTCTGTTGGTAGGCGGAGAAAACCCGGTTTCCCATCTTCATTAGGCAGAGTTTCAGGCCGGTTCTTCAATAGCCAAAGATTATATTGGTTTGCCAGATTCATGGCATCGATCCAACCAATGTTCACTTTTGGCAAGCGGAGTCTCATATTTGGCGTCGGACAAGTACCGCTAAGAGCTTGATATTGTAAATCGGTCAATTCATACTTCGCCATTAGAAAATAGCGCCCTTTCCCCGATTTTCCTTCAGCAAAACTACCCGCAATATATTCCGCCCGCGCCTGTTCCAGATATCCCCATTCATCATTTTCGCCTCCTCCGAGGGTGATGCTGTAATCCTGTAACGGTTGGCTGAGAGGAATGGAAATTTTACGAAATACCATCGCACCACCACAGGGCATTGGTAATATCACATCATCAGACAGTGGCTTAGGATTGTAGAATTTTTCTTCCCAGACAGCGCTGGCAGAGAGTGGCAATATACCAAGCACGCCCCCTACCAATGCTATGCTTAGGTAATGGTTAAATTTCACGTAAACTCTCCGCAGGTTCAATTTTTAAAGCACGTAAGGCACCTACCGTCGCAACTCCCAGTGCTACAGCTAATACACTCAATAAGGCAATTACCATATGTAAGGCTTCCAAATGACATACAAATGCCGTTTCCGGTAATGAAGCGCCCAACACACTATTAAACAACTGACTGGCAACAAAATAGAGCAACAACCCCACTCCCCAAGCACTTCCTGTCAAAACTAATGCCTGAATCAAGATAAACCACACTACTGCATGCCGACGGATACCTAATAACCTGAGCACTGCCATGTCTTTCCTTTTGCGATCAATATTGGCCATAAATGCACCCACTAATGAGGCAATACCCCCTGCCGCAGAAATCCAGGCAATAACAGTAAATATCAAACCAAGTACCTGATCGATAGCACGCACTGATTCAATCTGCGCCTGTTGTGTTACCGTGTCGATATTCTGCTGCTGTAACCAACCAGCCAGCGCTGACACACTATCTATACTGCTGGCATATAGACGTGCTTTAGCAAACGTAGTACGTTCTCGGGGAGCAATACCTTCTCCCACATGAAATAACGCAACTTGGTAGCCATCACGGTAATCCTCCATTGCCACTAACAGAGGAAGCGAGACAAAAGCCGCCGGACGAGAGAATTTTGCCCCATCGATTACACCAATAACGGTTAATTGATGTTGGATTCGTTCACGCTGCCCTTCTCGTTTACGCGTAACCACCAGCTTCAGACTATCACCCGCTTCTATCTGTAACTGTTTTGCCGCACTAGCACTGAGCACAACCTGCTGTGCATTTTGTGGTTGTCGGGCATTGACCAGTAGCGGATCGTTTGATGCTGTCGGAATGACTTCTACATTACTGACAAAATGTTGACTATCTCTGACCAAATCAGCCTGAGTATTTAAAGAGCGGGTTAATGGGATAACGAAACCAACATCAGGGCTAGCAGCCAGCTGCTCCAGCCAATTGCGATCATAGCTGCCATTCCCTAGCATACGAACTTCCCGTGTACGCGGATCATCAATCAAGGTATGACGAAGCTGACTCACGATGCCATTTTTTAGTCCAAAAAGCAGTAACAAAGGAGTGATCACAGCAATAAGAGAAAAAATGATACAGAGCGAAACCTTTCGATCATAAATCAAATCAGCCAGAGCCATGCGAGACAGTAACCAGCGGGATCCCCTGATAATAGAAGAATTAACTGGCTGTGAAGACACTTTGTTTTCCATCCACTTTAGCGTAATAACGTTTAAGGCCAAAATTCGTGACTCGCTGCCAATCATGGCTAACAATAATGGAGACCAAATTTAATGACTTCACCATTTCAACAATCAAATTAAAAAGTACCTCAGCATTGTAGGGATCTAATGCCGCTGTTGGCTCATCAGCCAATAATAGCCGTGGCTGATGGGCAATTGCTCGGGCAAAAGCCACACGCTGACGCTCACCAATTGAAAGCTGAGAAGGCATCTTTTTCATTAATCCTTCAATATCTAAGCGAGAAATTGCTGTCTCCAGCCACTCAGATTCAACTGTAAGACCAGCAATTTTACGGGGTAATTGAATATTTTGCGCGACTGAAAGCCACGGAAGCAGGCCACCATGTTGCAGTACAAAACCAAGATCTTTAGCACGCACTTTAGCAAGCTGTTTTTCATCTCCCGTCAGTATCGGTACCGCAATATCTTCGGGCGGATTACCCAATTGATAGCAACTCAAATTATCCGGTTGTAATATGCCGCCGATCATTTCCAATAATGTGCTCTTTCCACAGCCACTCGGCCCCGTTAGTGCAGCCACTTCCCCCGCACTAAGCGATAGCGAAGGCAGGCTGACAGTTAGACCCTGTTCTGCCGATCCTCGCTGTACTTGCATTGCTTCAATGCGCAACATCATGGAAGGTTTTCCAATGGAACAGGATAAACGTTATCACGTGGGTCACTGCCAGGTGCTAACGAAATCCAGCGGTCAACATCTTCGTTATAACGTTGATAATAGTTGAGCTTGATGTTGAGACGACGGATAAAACGCTCTTGTTCTAAACCATCCCAACTTTTCCAGGTTTCTTCATCCAGACTCAACACTTCACTGAGATAAGGTAACCCTTCAATGTATTCACCCAACAACCCCATTTCACTCAACTTGGTAGCCTGTTTATTTTTCGCCTGTTTAGGATCATTTCCCATCGTCGCAGCTAATGAACGCAGGCTAGCAAACATATCATCTGGCGAAATTAAACCTTCATTGGCTGAATTAACAATCTTCTTCATTACTTCACTCAGATCACTCAATTCGCTCTTTGTCAGTAAAACCTTCACTTCGGTTGCTGGAATATTTTGATTCACCAGATCGCGATCACTTATCCAAGATTTAAAAACAGTTGGCGCATGTGTACCCTGTTTATTCCCGAGGTAGGCCAAGCGCATCGCATGTCCCAACTGGGCGGTATCCTGTAGAAGCGCTCCTTTGGTTAGTACCTCATTTTTACCAAAATAGGATTCATTAGCACCAAGGGCGCTACCTACTGTCTCCTCACCACTCCAAGCCGTTTTAATCTGCCCGGTAATAGCACTAGCAAGATTATCAACCATCGTACCAAAATTGTTCACATCACCAGAATCAATCGGATAATAAAGTGGTTTATGCAGGAAAGCGTTGAGAGTCATCTCTCGGTACTGATTCTCCGCAAAAGCGTGGTTTTTACGCCCTGATGGTGTTTTCAGGTGAAGTGTATACAGTGCTACTCCACGGTAAGTGGCTTCCAAACGAACCTGAGTCGCATCCAGCCGGGTAGAGGACAGCTGATCATCCCCATCCAACGCTCCGGCATCTGTCACTAAGATCACATAACGCGCCCCAAATTTAGTCCAATCCACTTTGTCCAAAGCTGTCATAATACCGGCATATGCATCTTCATTAACTTTGCTGCTGGAGACTTTAGCCTGTTTCAGATCACGCACTTTAGTCAAAAAATCCTGACCATCTTTGACTGTATTAGGATCAACATACATTTTGGTGTCATATTCCAATCCCGGCACCGCAGCAATATTTGAACGGTAAGCGACAAGACCAAATTTAACTTGCCCCAGCAGATTTTCCTTTTCAATACGCTGGTAAATTTTTTCAATAGCCTGCTTCGTGCGCTCAATATAAGGCCCCATTGAGATGGTAGAATCAATCACAAATACCACCGATGCCGAGAACCCCTTGATCATATTTTTCTCTTCATCAGGGGTAATTCTTGTATCCTTATTTTTGAACGCATTGGCAGAATTCGTTTTCCCCCCAGCTTCACTTACCGAGGCAACATTAAGCACGCGCACCTGATAGCCCGAATCTGTAAAAATGTCATCAGAATCCAACACTGGTAATAGGTAAAAGTTTTTTTGCTGATCGATCATGTAATCAGGTTCACGCGCGAGTACCGAAGGTACAGACGCACCGGTTTGCAATTTTTTCAATAATGGCTGTAATTGCGTCGCTGGCATCGCGTCATTCAGAATATTTTCTACATCCGCCTTATTACGGAAAAACAGCATAGGATTACGACCAGAAGGATTGGTGAAAGCCAGAGTCAACTGCATCTTCCACTCTACGGTACAGTTGGCCTTCATCCACCCCTGAGTATTACCGTAACTATCCGGCCCAACTTTTAACCATTCTTCATTACCCTGCTTTTGACGCTGATAAACGTAGAAACGGCTGAAAGCAGGTTGCACTGTTCCTTTTTCGGTGATTTTTTCCGACAACTCACAACCCGGATAAGTCAGTACTCGTTGGTAGAGAGTTTGCTTTCCTTCCTGTAAAAGAGGTTTTTGTGCTGCCAGCACGGGTGATATCATTAGCCCCAAGGCAGGTGCCATAATACCCGCCATTATCCTATTAAGAGGTTTCATCATCCTTTCCTATTTTTTCAGTATCGCCAAACGTGCTCTGGCCTCTCTGTTTTGTGGATCCTGATTAATCAGCACCTCATACCAATAAATTGCCGTTTGCACATCGGCAACAAAACAGCCGCCCTTTGTTGCTGTTTCTGGATCATATTCCTGTGCATAACGTAAAGCGATTTGCACATCGCCCGACTGGGATTTATAAGCATACAAACGTTGTGCTACATCGCACTGTTTCGTTTTTTTTGCCTGTTGAATAACTTCCAGCACTTGTTTACTGGAAGGCTGGCTCCGTAGACAGCTTTTGACAAAATCCAGCCCGCTGCCTTTGACCATATTCTCAGTAGCACAAGGTGTATTTTCTGATGCACTAACGGTAGCTGGTTCAGGTTTAGTTCCTGGTTTCAGCAACCACCAGCACATACCAACAATAATCGCAATCAAAAGCAAAATTAGGGCGATTAACGGCAATTTATTCGATTTTTTTGCTGGAAGCGGAGATGGTGTTTTAGCAGGTTCATCCGGCTGTATTACCAAAGGCTTAGATGACTCTTGTAGATTCGGCGAAGCAAACTGCTCCGCCAATGGTTCAGTTTCAATAATCGGCGTTTCTGCTTGAGCCAATACGGCTGGCTCCGGTGACTGAGGCACATATTCATTAATATTGCTAGCAGCAGCATACTCTCCTTTTGCCAGTGAGCTCAGTACACCATCAACAATTTTCAGACCACCAAACTCCCGAAAACCTGCTTCATCCACTGCCGTCACGCGATATGCAACCTGACGCTCGGCCAGCAGCGCATCGACCAATACCGGGCCTATGCGGGTTTCTAAATCATCCCCTTTTTCCTGTAATTCAGGCAACCGAATCCACTCTTCATTGTTTATCCACTGCCCTTCTACACTTAAAAAACAGCGATCCTGATTACGCTGGATTGACACCATGACGCTTTCAATCATTCCCTGCCACCCTTCAATATGCAAAGACGCATATCCGGGTTCTGCCGATTCACAAGGTCTCAATTCTGTTTTAATCACAACACATTACTCCGACGACAATTGAATACGTTCAATAATAGTGCCCAGCCGTTCGTTTTGAGCCGCCGTTATTTCGCGTCCGGCAGAATGACCGACATTTTCTTTAATCATTTCTTTCAGACCGATCAACCAATCAAAGATAAACATGGCGCTATAACTCAGTGGTTCGCTTGTCAAACGGTACAAATGTCCATCGTCTTTCCACAATGCCGGATCATGTTTATTAGGGCCGGAAAAGAGGGGATGCCCTTTGTTATATTTGCTCACCGGCCGTTTTTCTTTCGTGATTTTTTGGTATCCCAGCCAAGTGATGAAATCGTTTATGACGTTCAGCACACGGGACACCTGGCGTTCCACCATTTTCTCCCGACGCACACCGGCTTGCTCTGTATTTGCTAATACATTTACCAATTCACCTTCAATATCCATTCTCTGGATCGCAGTGATCAATTCATCCACCAGTGTTTCAATTGTTGGTCGGGGAAGGCCGATAAAATTTGTCACGTTCGTCTGCTCTGGTACAGTACGCAGGTAATTAACCCATAACTTAATTACCTGCTGAGCAAACATTTGTTCATGGCTGAGTGCTGATATACTTTCATCTGATGTATCGCTGAACAGATCAAAATCGCTGCCAATCCCGAAGGTCGCGATTGATTCATTGCTTACCTTATCATCATCAGGTAATTCCAACGGAGTTTCCTGCATATAAAGCTCTTGTAGTGCTTTCCGTTGAGGGATCAAACTCACCAGTAATTCACCATGCATTCCCACCCGACGCTGTAACACCTTGAGAATATCATCTGCAATACGCTCTTTTTTGGCGGATTCTTCCGCATTATCCTGCTGAAACCACGCGATTAAATTTCCTTCAATCAATTCATGGCGGGTTTCATGTAACTGTTCAGCAATACGTTCTAACTTGATTTCACGCTGGGCGACAGTAGCTAAATAGTCTGCCAATCGACGCATACCACCATCATTCAGCTGCAACATGGCATCCCATGCCTGATCCGGGAAAGCGATATGACGCTGAATAGCACTATCTTCCAGAAAGGTTTTTTTCATCAAGGACAGTTTTGGCTCAGTTTCCTGATTGAGTCCAACTTCATTTCCCTCTTTCATCATAATAAATGGTGTAGCCTGACGTGGTTTACGTACCAGAAAAGTATTGTTAAAAGCACAATCAGGCTGCCATTCTTGCATCCATGGAAAATGGCCGAAACGTTCGGTCATGGTGATTTTGACCATTCCGCCCTGTCCCCATACCTCACGCAACATATCTTCTGATTTATTCAGCTCTTGGGTGATCCGTAAATCGAGTTTAGTGACTGCCCAAACTAATCCTGATGGACGACGGGAACGGCTTACAGCATCCACTCCTTGGGTATAACGGATCCACTCGTCAAGTACTCCACCCACATCTTTCACGTTAGATTGTTCATTCGAGGGGGTACAAACGACTAAAACATTCATTTCCTGATTGACGGTATAACGCTCAAACAAGTAAGCCACTTTGCCACGCAGAATCAACTGTGCCAGTGGGTTGCTGTCATCGTTTTCAGTCATTTGCTGAAAATAAGCGGTAGATTCCACTCCCAGACGCCCACGGTAACCGGGGAAATCCAATAAATCGACATCTTCAAATAATCTTTCTTGTGTAGACGAAAGTAGAGGAACATGCAGCTCTACTGTCAATGCTGTAAGTTCAGCCAAAGAAAGAGATACAGGTGCAGATAGCCCATTTTCCAGCTCAGGACATACCTCTACCTGTAAGTCATTACTTTTGTTAAGGCGTTCCAGCATATCGACATTCATAATGCTGTTACTCTGTACTAATCGGCCATTTTGCTCAATTACTAAGACATTAAGCGGTGCTCTGACGACACTAGCCCCTCCCAAACGCTGTAATGTATACGCAAAGCGACGATAAGCCTCTGTGAATTCACCGATATTCCCCCATAATTCACTGAACAGCTGCGCTCGGTCATCAATCGATAACCACGGTGCGAGCTCCACCGCTGCAGGCCAGTATTGCAATGCCATTTTACTCTGGCTTTTTTCCGCATGACGAATCAGATAGTCCCACAGCGAGACCACATCATCTTCCGTTAAACCTGATATTTTCCGTGCCTGACGGCGGTTATTTAGTGAGGTAAGTAAATCACCTATACGTTTTTCATCATAACTCCAGTCAATCTTTTCCTGATTGAAATCATGAATGAATGTATTCGCGAAGATCTTAGCGATTTCCACTTCATTAAATAGCAGCAATTCAATCGGCCAGTCTGGATTGGACGAATGTGATTGACGGCTAAAGCGTGTCACTAATCCTGTTGCCTCTTTGCCACCACCTGGTGGATTAATATGCTCGATAAAATCCAGTTGGTGCTGCCCCATTTGGGTCTCTAACCGCCCATTATCCCCAGCGGCTAATGAAGAAATCAGATAGGATTTCCCCGCTTGAGAAAGGCCAAAAAAACCGATGGTCATGGGACGCATAGCTGCCGTTGCCAGCCTTTGTGCTGTATTCCGGCTACGGCGTAATTTCAGCTTTAATCGTTCTGCTTCAGTATTGAGACGTGGTGCATTTTCACGAACATCGTCAATCCATTCAATCGCCTGATTTGCACCTTCCGCAACACTAAGCCACTCTCTTTTTAACTGTTCAGGAGTAAAATGATTCATTAGATTTTAATACTTCCACTGTCGAGCCAATAATGAATTTCACCCAGTCCATTGCCGGCTAATGTATTCAATTTAAAACTAATATCCTGCTTACGAGGGTTTTGTTCAGAACCAACAATATCTATTTCACTGATACGGAATTTTTCAGGGCTACCATTAGCTTCTGCATCTGGCCCACGCCCCTCTTCTACTTCCAGCTTCAGTCTCAATACTGCATCACCAGATAAAGCCGTCGCTAAACGTGCCCCCGGAATTTTTAAAGTATACAGTGGCGTCGCAGGCCAACGTTCGTTATCAAGCTGGCGAAAACCGATTCGCATTTCACCACGTACTTCAAAGTATTGGTGATTATCCAATTGGAATCCTGATGTGTCTAAATCAATGTTTCTATAAAACACGTTGCTGTCTTTCAACAAGTTGTTACTGTCAAGCATTCCCAGATAACGGATTGTTGAATAAGGCTTAAAATTGGCAGTACGGAAGTAAAAATTACTCAGACGTGATTTTTCCGCCAGAAGACACAACATTGCGCCCACCGCCGCAGTGGATTTAGGATCTTCAATCAGACCTTTCTTATTGAACGGATACCACCCCCCAGTTTCATAACCATGTAAAGGGAGGATACGGGCAGGAGGAACTGGCTGTAGCTGACGGATTAGTGCCTGAATTCCGGGTAAACGAGAGGGACGCCCGGTTAATAACAACATATCGCAATTGTAATACCAAAGCACTTCACACAACGCTCGCAGGCTATGACAAATATTGAAACGAATATTGTAGGCATCAATAAACTCATTATGAAGCTTCGTCAAACTGATATTCAACGGCACATCAAGTATTGAAAACGAGTTATTGTTCCCTATCGGTAAACAACGTTTAATTTCATCATCCACATAGCTACATACCTTATCTGTAGGCAGATGGGGGAGTAACTCACCAAATGTTGCACTAATAACCTGCTCACTGGAGCCTGGGGTAAATTTCTCATAGCGATGCAGAATAGCCAGTGCTATAGGTGAAAATATCTGCAATGTCAGTTGCTGACGCAATACCTGCTTACCCGCATCCAATGCTTCACTGCCGAACAGACGCGACATTACCGCTTCTGCATCTAAATCCTGATAGCCGATATTCAACAATGCGGCCTTGAATGCGGGTTGTAAATAGAATTGGATGATATCTAATAAAATATCGTCACCGGCAACTTTAAAGCCTTCACGAAATAGCTGTGTCGGTACAATACGTACATTACTACCATTGCCATCATCTAAGGTATAGCGGGTAACCACTAAATCGGTTGTACCACCACCAATATCAATCGAAGCAATTTTTAATGTTCGCGTATCACCAGTTTCTACTTGGTTATCTGGACGGATTGTTGCAGCAAAAAACTCCTCACTTCGGCCACCAAAGTAATTTTGGGTTTCGTTATAGAGATAAACCAGCTGACCGCAAGTCGCTTCGTCCCATTTTACATGCACTTCCGGTAGAATACGTTTACGCAAAACGTTTTGTTCTTCTCTTCCGCTTTCATCCACTCCCTGATCCATTTCCTCCCAACCCAATGCCTTCCAGACCAGTCTGATTGCCTGCATCATCGCCTGCTGGAAAATTGCACGCTCCGGCTTAGGCATAGACGGCGGTACGGTAAGGATGATGTTATTTAGCTGGCGAGGAGTACTGGCATGACTCATCTTCAAACGCTGTGCCGGGCTGTTAATCTGCATCAACGCTTGAGCCAATACTTCAGATAACATCATCGTCATCAGGGAGCTGCGGCTATAATCTGGAGTAAACACAGGCATACGTTCAGAAGGTTTTAACGCATACAAAGCCTCACCTTTATCATTGATCATATAAGTCATCGGTGCCGCTGTTGCCTGAGGTTCACGATCCGATTTCACAAAAGCGCGACTAAAACGCCACCCCGGAGAATAAGGCGCCTCATCCCACAAATAACGTTTTGGACTGGAAATCCCTGTTGACCCTTCTGTTCCCAAGCGTTGGGATGCCATGCGGAAGGCTTCCTCTCCTACCCGACCAATAGTTGGCCAGGTAAAAGCATCACTACGGCCACTTTTAGCAGAAAAATCCTGTTTACCAAATTCTGCCTGAGCAAATTCAAGTCGACTGTCAAACGGCTCCGTATAAACATACTGAGGCTCACTTAAGTCACGCAACTGCAATTGATATTTTTGAGATAATCCCTGGTTATCATCCCGGTGTTCTTCAATTAAAATCCCACAACTACGTGAGTTGCCTATATCAAGCACTAAATCAACATTAATTGGGTTATTCTGAAGTTTGACATCATTGAGCTGGATGTCAGGAACTTGCAATAACACATTAAGAGCGTTAATTAAATTAAGATAATGCCCCTGGTGTTCCCTCTGATTCAGATTGTGCTCAATATCTTCATGATATAAACGCCACAATGCAGCCGCACGCTCGGAATAGCTTTCCCGCAACCAATCATCTACCCACCTCAATAACAGAAAATCCCCCATTTCATGGTGATTTTCTGCCAGTGCAAAACCCACCCCAGAACGTACATCATCATCACAGGGAGCCAGATATTGCGTATTCCTTCTGTCTGGAAGAACTTTGGTATCAAAAGCCAAAGTGACGCGCCACGTATTTCCTTGCTCATCCGGTGCATCAAGTGCATGAAATTTTATTCGTGACCAGTTAGTTGGCCCCTGAGCAAAACATTTTGGGGAGTTAAAACGGAAGAATGGCAGTGGTAACCAGATATCATTATAAATCTCAAGTGACTTTTCCAATGCCAATGGGTAATCAGGTTCTGCTGAAAATGCAGCAGAACCTGATGAGGCAGGAACCTGAAAAGTATCTTCCCGTTCATTGTACACCAGACGAATAAGCGGATTATTCTCTCCTCCCAGCAAAAATTCGCCGTAGATTTTGCGGTTAGGAAGTGCAAAAGCAAAATCCAGAAACTGAATACCACTGTCACGAATCAGAGTAACTTTTTCTTTAAAATCAGTAATAGTTGCCAGCATGTCGTTAATCTGCCTCTCGCTTTATCGACATAGGAAATAAAGTTTTTTCGTTATAGCGTCCTTTGCACGCCGTTACACCTTGACTATCTGACTGACAGATAACTTCAGGCATAGTATAAGTTGAACCATCGCTACACTTTGCTTCATCATGGTTATCCAATTTTAAGCTACCGGATTCCATAGCCGCTGTGACAGGTGCTTGGCAACGAATACCATCTCCACGAACCATTTCAACAAACCCTTTTCCATCAGTAACTTGATACATCAATCTGAGGGGTTTACCCGTTCGGATATCCTGAATTCCTGCCCCCGCGTACCAACGTCCATTGAGAAAATCAACGGTTCCTTTTTGTACAGCATTATCAGGGATCACTAATGCATCAACAGATGGAACCTTTAACAATACAGGGGGGGTATTATCGACTGTTGATAAAGGTGAAGGTATTGATACCTTACCAGATGTAGAATTCAGCCCTACAGTCGGTGTAGTAGGTAAATTTAACTGTGTAGACAAAGTTGGATTCATTGCGTCAATAGTATTTGTCTCTGGCGGAGAAACAGCTATTTCTGGTGGTAATAATATTCTTTTTCCATCTTGCAAATTTTTCTCTTCCTGCATTGGAAGTTTAGAAACAAGATGAGTGGAAGGTGATACTCCCCAAAAATACCAATTGGGTACACAGCCGCGCAGTAACATAAGTAAGATAAAAAGCAATAAAATGGGTAACACCCACCACAACCAACGTGGTATTACCCAACGCCGAGTCTGTTTTCCCGCTGAACGGGATATTGAAAGTACTTCTTCTATTTTTACAGATGGCTTAGCGAGTGTTGTAGGAACTGGCGGGATACCAGTAGATTTTCCAGTATTAGAGGGAGCAGGACGGTTTAATTTTAGGCAATCAAAAGGATTAGGGCGAGCCTGTTGCTGAGCATTGACAAATCCCCAAAAAGTCAATACGGGTTTACCATCGACCAAATATACATGATCCTTATCAGGAAATTGTATCGTCTTACTCAACAAGGCCCCAAAAAGACGCATTTCATGCGTCTTTTGACTTAACATTTGAGCACTGAGTTGCTCGATTGCCACTTTATTAGCTTCCAGTTGTTTCAATGCAGCTTGACGTTCATCATCCGTTGCAGCCGCCCAAGGAACAACATTACCGGAAAAGCTCGCGTACCAATCAATACGATCACCTTGTTCATTAACTTGCGGAATAGCCAGAGAGTTAGCTACTTCAGAAAGCTGCCGCAAACGTAAAGTCTCACGTAGTTGTAGTGCTGAAAGGTGGACGGCCTGACCATTCTCCCCCATTGGTAAATAACTTTCGAGCTTATCACCACGTAAAAATGTTTCTTCCACGGTAAACCGTTCCTTGTTATTAAAAATACACATTGATGCACTTCTTTTGCCCAACAGAGTAGAAGAGTTCATAAATAGCAGCAATTCCGAAAAATCACACTGCGGAAAAACGACTACACATATCAAACAGGAGGCATCTTTAGATGTTATTGTAACTATTGCGGAATGGACAGTAAAACCTTAGTGGTTTAATTAGATTACAGGAATTACCGACTGATCTATTTTGATTAGGCCGGTTTTGCAACGCCTTCTCCGGTGCAATATGGATGGAGCCAACGGGGCAACCCCCATGAGACGGAGCCTCGAAGCCATGACAGACGGTCAGTTCTGGTGGCGTTAATCTGAAGCCGCATTTCTGCGGCCTCATTATTGAAAATAATTATTTTAGTTCAAGGCATGGACAGCTATTTTTTAGCTGCCTGTAAGAAATCAAAATAGTCAGGCGTGACAAGAAAAGAAACAAGTTCGCCCGTAGATAAAGCTGAGTTGGAAACATCTGATAATCTGAATTTCATTTCCTTCGCTAGGTTAATTCCACTTGCAACAACCGGGTAATCTTTATTTTTCGCGCTTGTCAAATAAGTACCAAGACTAACCAGTGTTGGTACGGGTTTGGATCCTCTTTCCAGAATAATAGTCATTCTGATATCGAGTTTTCCCATCATATCTTTTTGTGCCTTTTTGATTCTATCAAGCACATCTTTGGGGATCAGCGCACCCGCATAGGTTTTTTGGTGAGAAAGGATAAAGACATCTGCATCATGACTCAGACCATTTTCTGGTGATACTCCTACAGCAACAGGAATAGTGAAATGTGCATAGGAATCAAATTTCTTACGATAACACTCTACATACTCGGCATTTTTAAAAATAGTGGGTATTTTCTTTTTTAATTCAATGACATTTTTTGATTCTTTGCGCGAGTCTTCGTAATCATTACAGGATGAGACTTCAATATCGATGTTGCCCTTAACCAGTTTATGTTCAACCGAGGTAAGATCATCCGTATTCACTTTCGTTTCAACATCAACCTTACAACCAGAAAGAATAAGCACTGAGCTTGCGATCGCTAACCATTTGTTCATTTTGAATACCTTTAGATAACCAAAGTACTTTCATATGGTTATCATATTCAGTAATAACTAACTTATGGTTTTCACTATTTTTGTGACATCGATCAAGAGCTTAACATATATCCTATGGATTTCTGGCTACATCACAGTGGTAAGGGAGTTCATCCCTAGGTGCTTAGATAACCGTATGTAGATAAAAACGGTGGCTGGGGTAAACGAGCGCAGCCAACAAAGAGGCAACCTGAAAGACGAAGTGCATATCAGTCCAATTCATTCGCTATGAAACCTATACCCTCCCTGCACTACCACAAATAGTAATTTTCTTCTCTACTACTTTCTGCATCGCAATTTTACCCGGTGTAATATATTTTCTCGGATCATTAGCATCAGGATACTGAGCGAAATAGGCTTTTACCGCATCAGCAAAAGCAATTTTTAAATCTGTTGCGACGTTGACTTTACAAATACCCAGTGCAATTGATTTATGGATCATCTCCTCTGGTATGCCGGATGCCCCATGTAAAACCAATGGAACCTCTACATGGCGATGAATTTCTTCCAGACGTGAGAAATCCAGATGAGGTTCTCCCTGATAAAGCCCGTGAGCAGAGCCAATGGCCACTGCCAATGAATCTATTCCGGTTCGTTCAACAAATTCTTTCGCGGCTAATGGGTCGGTATAAAAACTGTCTTTACTGTCAACTGTCAAATCATCTTCCTGCCCTCCCAGCCTTCCCAGCTCGGCTTCTACACTGGCATCAAAACGCTGACATAAACGTACAACTTCAGCCACCGTAGATATATTTTTTTCGAAAGGGAAATGAGAGCCATCTATCATAACTGAACGGATCCCTGTTTCTACTTTGTGACGAATATCATTGATATCTTCATGGTGATCAAGATGTAGTGCCAGCGGGAGTTTATTGATTTTCGCGGCTTCTTTGCAGATAGAAACCATGTATTCAAGACCTGCATAAGTGAAGGTACTCGGAGTTCCGGCCAGAATGACCGGAGACTCCATTTTTGCCGCTGTTTCAACCACAACCTGCACCGTTTCCAGATTATGGACGTTGAATGCCGGAACGGCATAACCTTCCCGCTGGGCTTTTTTCAACATTTTACTGTTAGAGATTAAAAACATACGGACTCCTCAGATACCATCTGTGTCATCAGATAATACCTGTTGTTTTACTTGTTGTTGCTGTTGCTGCTGGTGCCACAGACTGGTCAGCCCGCGATGCCCACATTCCAGTGCCATATCACGAAACTCAACCGCATTCATCTCATCACGTACCATCATCATTTCAACAGCGAGTTGCATATTCGTACCCGTAATAACCTGCCACTGAGGGTGAATTAAAGCCAGTTGAGCCGCCTGACGAAAAGGAGAACCCCCTAACAAATCTGTCAGGAAAATCCCCCCTTTCCCCGAATCACACGCCTCTCTGGCGGTATATAATTCCTGAGACAGTTGCTCTGTGGTCATACCATCGGGAAAATCAATGGCAATGCATGACGACTGTTTACCAATAATCTGCACCACCGCCTGTAACAGACCACTGGCAAACAATCCGTGTCCTGTGATTACAATACCCAGCATGTTTTTTCCTTATAAAAATCCCACCAATTTACCAACAACCCCAAATACGGCTGTGATACCGATAAGTTTTACTGGCGAGAAACCGCGTTTCATCAGCCAATAAACCAGCAAAGTAAAGGTGAGAGGCAACAAATTCGGCATCAGCTTATCGAGAACGTCGGTCTGCAATGCGATTTTTGCCTCACCAGCCTTCATAACAAAAGGTGTCGAAAGATGGACATAAGAAGCCACAAGCGCGCCAATAACCGTCATACCGACAATCGAAGCAGCATGAGAAATGTTTTTTGTATGAACTTTTAGCATGGTTATCGCTTTGGTGCCGGTGTGATAACCGTAATGCGCCAGACCAAAACGCAGCGCAAAATGCACAATATTGAACATCAGAAGGAACAGAATGGGCCCCAGAATACTGCCCTGTAACGCTAATGAAGCCCCGATACCCGCACAGATTGGCAATAATGTTAACCAAAACAGCGCGTCACCTATCCCGCCTAATGGCCCCATCAGGGCAACTTTTACCGCGCGGATAGTGGAAATTTTCTCTTTACTGCGCTCCATCGCCAACACCAGACCAGACAGGAAAGTCACATCAAACGGATGGACATTGAGAAATTCCATGTGCATTTTCATCGAGCTAGTCAAATCGTCAGGATTTTTGTGGATCTTACGCAACGACGGGATAAGCGTGTAGAGCCAGCCTCCGGCCTGCATACGTTCATAATTGAAAGAAGCCTGTAACAACAAAGAACGCAGGGCCATAACGTTGATTTCACGTTTAGTTAAATCTTCTGCCGGTGTCATATCGATATAATCATCACGATCTGCCGAGTTGCTATCCTGAGCGATATCCTTTCCATGCTTGCGACTTTTTTCAGACGCTGCCTTATCCAATTTATTAAATGCCATCTTGCATCTCCTCTGCGGAATTTGACTGTGATGATGTACCTTGCGGATTCCCATTATCGTCACGAGTACGATTGAAAAAATCGATTAAAGCAATTGCGAGTGCACCCAGCGCGACAGCAATGATCGGTAATTGCAGGAAAGTGATTGAAATAAAACCCAGAATGAAATAAGCCACATAGGTTTTTTTCATCATGACTTTCATTAACAATGCAAAACCAATAGCCGGCATCATGCCACCCGCAACAGAAAGACCATCAAGCAGCCATTTTGGTGCTTGTTGTACAACGGCTCTGGCAGTATCTGCACCAAAGTAGATAGGCAGGAAGGCAACAATAAAATAGAAGCAGAACAGGATAATGAGACCAAAATAGTTAACCCATTCTATCCCGCGCCAGTTGCGTTTTTTTGCCATCTGATCACATTTGTGCATCATCGGTGAATAAACGGTAAACAGCAGTGTGATACAGCCCTGCACAGCGATAGCAAAAGGCACTGCAATACCCACCGCGACTTTAGGATCAGCCTGTGTGAGAATGGCAAAAGTCGTCCCGATTATCCCGCCAATCACGACATTGGGAGGTTGGGCTCCAGCCAGCGGCACCATTCCCATCCAGACAAGTTCTAACGCGCCACCAACTAATAACCCAGTCTGGATATCCCCTAAAATCAGTCCGACCAACGGCCCGATAACAACCGGGCGGTGGATATGTGTCAATCCGTTGAATAAATCAATCCCTGCTATGCCTGCCAGTATTGAGATCAAAAGTGCGTCAACAAACATATTCACTCCCCTCAGTTCAGAAGATTAGCGATATCTTCACCCGATTCATCCGGTACTCGACGGATTTCACAGGGAATACCCCTTTTTTGTAGTTCGATAAAAGTCTCAATATCCCCTTTATCAACAGCAACTGTTTTATGGATCTGCTTTTTTCCTTCTGAAAAATGCATATTCCCGATATTTACAAAATGGATTGGAACATTACCTTTTACGAGTGTCAGTACATCCTGCGGTGTTTTACAAACGATGAAAATTTTCTGCCGTTCCGCAGCGTTATGAATAACATCAATCGTTTTTTGCAGAGTAAAATAGCGAGTCTGGACACCATCAGACATCACCATGTCCATAAGAGACTGCTGAACAAGATCATTTGCCGCTTCGTCATTCGCCACCACAACCAGATTGGCACCCAGAGAATTTGCCCAGGTAACGCCAACCTGCCCGTGTATCAAGCGATTATCGATACGGGTTAATAGGATATTTGGGGTAGACATGAGAACTCCTTTTACTATTCTGATTAGGTATAGTCTGATCGGGTATAGGGATAAATCTGAACGCCTTTTACTACTCGGTTAACTTCACCTGTCGGGCATGGGTTATCGGGAGAAAGGCCAAGCGCCAGTGAGGTTTCAAAACCCAGTAGCTGAAAAAAAAGTAAATACGGAAAAATAAGCCAGCTATCCGGTAAGTCGGCAAGAATTTCCAGAGATTCAGGATGAGGCTGACTGGTTAGGACGATGATTTGTTTTGCCAGACCATCGCGTCTGAGTTCATTGAGCAAATCGATATCATAATGGCGGCAATGGGGATCAGCGGAGAGCATAACAACCACTAGCGTATCATGATCAATCATAAACTTCGGCCCGTGCCGTACTCCCATGCAAGAGTCATAACGTGTTGCTATCCGGCCTGCGGTTAATTCCAGCATTTTGAGCGCACCTTCTTCAGCAATACCCGCAAAACCGGCAGTGCCCAGCGCAATCATTCGCTTGAATCCCAGCCCGATAATTCGCTGGATCAGCGGTTGCCAGCCAGATGCCTGTGTTTCACACAGCGCAGCTACTCTTTCCAGAGCATCTTTTTGCGTTGCCATATCAAAAGTCCGCTCACCCAGAAGTAACAGCGTTGCCAACGCCATACAGCTGAAACTTGAAGTCATGGCAAAGCTACGATCGTTGGCCCCTTCCGGCATAATTAACGAACAAACATGTTTTCTGCTCTCAGCATAACGAGCCAGTTCCCCTTCCGGATTACAAGTCAGGATCAGATGGTGACAATCAGCCAGGAGAGAATCAGCCAGTTGAATGACAGCAATACTTTCAGGACTGTTACCGGAACGGGCATAAGAAACCAGTAAAGTGGGTTTAGTCGTATCCAGATATTGCAGGGGAGCAGGGACAATATCTGTGGAAGCAACGGCCTGAATATCAGGCCCGCATTTATTTCCGCCACCCAATTTTGCCTCAGACCACCAGATTTTACGCAGATAGGGAGCAATCGCCTTCCCCACAAAGGCCGAAGACCCTGCTCCACACAAAATAATCTGTAAATCCGGTTTTATGAACAACTGCTGGAGAAAAGGTTGCCAGTACGGCCGACTGTGTTGCAGTTCATGATACAGAGTACGCCACAATCTGGGCTGATGCTGGATCTCTTCCGCTGTATGATGAGCCTGATGTTCAGTCAACCACTGAGATGAATGAGGGAAAAAAGCCGTCATAATGCAATCCCTCCTGCTTCACAAGCCTCTGCGTAATCCCTCAGTATCTGTCGGATTTTATCCATAACCCATAGTTTGGGATCATCATAAGCAAGACTACCAGCATTAATGGCTTTGGCCTGTTCAGGCAAGTACTGGCTTATCATGGAAAGAGGGAGCGGCCTGCGCCGCAGGTTAGAGAGCAACTTTTCAACAGCAGATTCAACTTCAGAATTGGCCCAGTAGTAGCGGATGCGATCACTTAAACTATATTGGCGATCAAGATACTGTTCATGAGCATTGCCTTTATAGTACGAACGCCAATATTCCGGCTGATTGCACATAACCTGCTCCAGTGTTTCACTTAAATGAACAGCCTCTGATTCTCCATTCCATTCGCGATCCAGCTTATCAAGAGCAAACAGCCCTTCCCGCAAGGCAAAGGTTAGTGCCGGACCCACTTTTAGAATGGCAAAGTGATCACGAACCAGATTACGATAAGTTTGTGGTGTCTGGTAATCCGTTGAATGAGCTTCATAAACAATATTCGGTTGTGTCGCGATATACTGACTGAGCGAATACGCTTTTTCCGGTTGATAATGTTCAATTTGGTGATTACCGAACTCAACACCCGGCTGCACAACCAATGCAATGACTCGCGGCCAAACGTGTGCCAGATGTGCTTTCACCCATTCTGCCCGATGAATTTTCAGTGTAGATGCCGCAGAAACAGGGGTCGTCACCTGCATTTCATCCACAACGTCTTCTTCCGTCGTTCCCCCCGGAACAGGAACTTCTGTACCAATCACATAAACCGGTTTTTCACCGCCATTGATCTGCCAGCTTTGTTCAGCAGCCAGACAAAGACGGGCTGCCCGTTTAGCCACAATGTCGTCAGTCAATGGGACAGGATCGTCGGCGCAGGACATGGAGCAATCGAGATGAATTTTACGAAAGCCAGCAGCGACGTAATCATAAATAAGGGTTTCTGCAAGTGTCATCGCTTCTTCAGCAGGTTGATCCTGCCAGGCGTTAGGCCCCAGATGATCTCCTCCCAGCCATATTTTTTCTCTCGGAAAACCGATTAAATCTGCGATCTCCCAAACTCTATTACGAAAATCAGCGGGCTTCATTCCGGTATAGCCACCAAACTGGTTAACCTGATTGGATGTGGCTTCAATCAATACGTGAGTTCCCCGTTCTCTAGCGAACCGGAGTGCACTTTCCAGTACCCAGGGATGAGCGGAACAAATAGAGTAAATGCCGACTGATTCACCCGATTTATGTCGATGGATAAGCTGTAATAGCGATTGCATAATGTTTCATGTCTCCAATACCTTAAATAGACTAATTTTTAGTGTCATTCTTAATCCCTACTACTGCACTACACGGCGCTTATGGACTTGAATAATCAGAATGTTGAGTAAAAAGTGATAAGCAAAAATGACGGGAGAAAATGATTAAGCATTGGTATTAATAACACGAAAACATTACAGCAAAGGAAAACAACCGAAACTGTGATCCTGATTAAAAGTTTATTTTTTTGGAAAAGTGTGGAAAAAATACTTATTTTTCACATAAAAACAAAACATAATTTCTTTTAATAATTTTTAACCAAATATTTATAATTGGGATATTCAATAAGCTAGAAAATTTATGACAATATTAAACGATATATTTTGTCGAAAATTAGTAAGAAATATTAAAGAATTGTTCAAGTGATGGAAATCACAAAACAATAAAAAGCCTCATATATCTGGCTGATCTGAGGCTGGGCACTTACATGGATATATCCAGATAAATAATGCAGGTAATTCCCAGCCACTCATTAAACGAATGATTAAAAATCACAAAGAAAATCAGCAAGTATAGGATTAAATCGGGTTGGAGCCTCCCAAAACGGGGCATGATCCACACCCGCTAAACTAATAACCTGCTCCTGCCAAAGATTTTGGTAATTCAGGCCTTCAATATACTGCGCATTAATGAACGGATCTCCGCTCCCATTGACGATAGCCAAAGGTATTTTGCTTGTTTCAGCCAATAATCGTTGATCTGTTGCCTGTGGAGAAGTAAAGGCTTCAAACATATACTGGCGTGATAAACCATCCGTTCTCGCCACCGCATCAAAAATAAACTGATCATGAGGCGCATTAATACCTACTGTCTCATAGGCATAATTTTTCACATCCTCTTCAGTAAAATCAGCCTTACCTGCAAGCCCCATATGTTCGCTCTGACGAAAACCAAGTGCGACATTATCTTTACCGGCGGCTACAGGTGGTGTACCACAAATCATCAACCCAATCATTTTGGGAAACAAAGCCAGCATCTCCAGTCCGATATGCCCGCCTAATGACCAGCCGAAAACAACAACTCTGTTTATGCCGATCTTTTCCAGTACTTCAATAACAGTATGGGCATAGGCAGGCATTGAATATGCCTTACGGGGCTCACTGGCATTGGAAGATGCCCCGTGTCCCGGTAAATCAAGAGCCAAAACCCGATAATTCTTTTTAAAGTACTCTACTTGATGACAAAATATTTCTTTACTACTTGAATTCCCATGTATAAATAAAACAGGTAACCCGTTACCGCCAGAATCCGATACTGAGATACGCGCATAACGGGTTGATACATCATAGTAGTGAATACCATTGTGTGTAGCAGCCATGATTTATCTCCTGATGAGGTAATAACAGAGTAGTCTTTATATAGGAAGAAGTTATTAACGACAGGTCTTCATAAAAGTAGCATGACTCTACGGTATTTTTTCTCTCATCTCAATGAATAACATTCATATAAAACTGTTTTTTTTCATCAATGATTTTTAAATAAATAATATAAATAATCGATTTATCAATATCATTGATAGTTTATAACCCTCTTATTTCAAATTTACTTCTTATTATTTAAAATAAAGGGAGCCAACTTTCTGCCGAACTGTTGTTTTTATAGAAACATCAACTGAAAAGTCAAACCGTTTAGCATTCCCTATAGAAACTATTTCTCATTTTCTCCACAACCAAAGAAAATGGGGAAATAAACCGCATGACATTCATCTTAAGAATAAATTTAGGCACAGTGACAATTATGTCACTTAGATCAAGATTCGATGATAAAAATAAAAAAAGCAATAATTTATCATTTATAATTAATATGTTCCCATCACATTACCCTGAACTATAAAATCATTAAAATAATGATACATTGTTTAGAAAAAACAGGCCTAATCACCAAAATATCATTCAACACTAAAAAATGTCCTTGCTATGCCGACTATCAATAATGTTTAAATACGCAAAACCATAGATACTTCATTATTATTCACTGAATTATTTAATTGATCATCTTTGATATTTTTTGCATTAATGAAGATGTAAGTTAATGAAATTGATAAAGACGTGACTCCGTTCAAACTTTCACAATAAAGCCCCGTAAAAACATTAGATTTATGATTGTGGCAATTATATTTATATTTTACCTTCTTTATGACTCATTAAACTATCTCATAGCATAATGCAGTCATTTACAAAAAGAAAAACAGATAAGTTCATACTTACATTAACTATAAATGAAACACCACATCATCAATTACACAATTTTCGGTAAACCCTATTATGTCAGTCACAAAAATATTAACACCCAAAAGAACAAAAGCACTGCTGGCAGTCATCGCTGCTATTGCCTTAATTTTCATGGCTATTATTGGAAAAATGAAGAATGCCGATAAACGATTTCTTTCCGTTGCCACGGCATCCACAGGAGGAACCTTTTACCCGATAGGCGTCGGGCTTGCCAATGTGTGGAGCCATCACCTCAAGGATGAAAATATTCAGGTCACAGGCCAATCTTCCGCAGGATCAATTGAGAATATTGATTTACTCCAGAAAAATGAGGCACAGCTTGTTATTTTACAAAGTTTGATTGCTGTTGAAGCCTATCAGGGTGTCCGTAATTTCGAAAATCGGCCTTATCAGGATCTGCGTTCCATCTCGGTACTCTGGCCTAATGTCGAACACTTTGTGATGATGGACGATAAAATCAAAGAGGGTACGTTAAACGACATCGCCAATACCCGTTTTTCCGTTGGCCCACAAGCCAGTGGCACAGAGCAGTCTACCTTGATTATTTTGCAAGGGGTCAACCTTAGCAAGAAAAATATTAGCCCGGAATATCTCGGTTACAGTGATACCGTTTCTGCAATGCGCGATGGCCGTCTTGATGGTGGCGCAATACCTGCGGGGGTTCCCGCCTCAGCGGTCACGGATATGTACGCCAGCGGTGTCTCTGCTCGTATCCTGAATGTGACCGATCAGCAATTGAAGCAGATTAATGCTATCGCTAATTCTTGGTTTCGTTTTGTCATTCAGCCAGAAACTTACCCCCGTCAAAGTGAAACCGTTCACACGATTGCTCAGCCCAATATTCTGATGACCACCCGTGAGATTGATGAAAAAATCGTTTATGAATTAACAAAATCAATGTTTGAAAACCTGAAAGAAGTTCATCAAATTCACAGCGCGGCCAAATATATTTCCCCGGAAAATGCCCTTAAAGGCGTTGCCGTTCCGCTGCATCCGGGAGCCTACAGATATTACCGGGAAATCGGGCTGCCTATTCCTGATGAGCTTATCCCGCCGGAAATTCATGCAGCCACAGCTCAACCTCAGTAATGAGCAAATTGTAAGCCCCTTCTCGTCCGATTATGTGTTTTCATAAGGAATCATTATGAGTATTGCGCCATTAACATCGTCTTGTGCTGAACTGGATAAGGAATCCGGTTCCGGTAATCGCCATTTAATCAGTCCTTACAAACAGATAGCTACCTTGCTCGCGATCGCTATTTCTCTTTATGCCATCTACGCTAATGCGTTATCTAATACACAGGAATTTTACCGTAATGTGATCTTTCTTGGCGGTATTCTGGTACTGGGCTTTATACTCTTTCCGGTTTCCAGACAACAGGCGACAGCAAAACTCAATCTTTGGGATTATCTTATCATCCTGCTTACTCTGATCAGTTACGGCTATTTCTATTTTACTTACATCGACTTACATGTTGTCAGAAACAGTATTCCCAATACCACAGATTATGTGATGGCTATCGTTGGCATTGCCCTATTACTTGAGGCCGCAAGACGAACAACGGGTTATTTCATTCCGGGATTATCTGTTTTCGCTATTGTGTATGCTTTATTCGGCCAATATTTTATCGGCATTTTCGGACATGCAGGTTTTTCTATCGAGCGCCTGTTATTCCGTCTGTTTATGACCGGTGAAGGAATTTTCGGGATCACACTGTCAACAGCCTCAACAGCAATCATTGTCTTTATCCTGTTTGGTTCATTTTTGAGTGTCAGTGGTGCGACAGCATTGTTCAATGATCTGGCTCTGGCAATCGCCGGACGTCGCAGAGGCGGGCCTGCGCAGGTTGCTGTCATTTCATCGGCGTTGACAGGCTCACTCAGTGGGAGTGCTGTTGCTAATGTAGCGACAACTGGGACTTTCACCATTCCACTGATGAAAAGCATTGGCCTGTCGCCACGCTTTGCCGGCGCTGTCGAAGCGGCAGCATCAACCGGTGGTATGATTATGCCTCCTATCATGGGAGCTGCCGCCTTTATCATGGCGGGTTTTCTCGGTATCTCTTACACCACAATTGTACTTGCCGCTATTATTCCCGCACTGCTCTATTATGCTTCCCTGATTATTGCCATTGATTTAGAAGCCAAAAAACAGGGTTTGAAAGGCATCAGTAAAGAAAGTATTCCACAGGTAAAAGCTGTACTGAAAGCGCGTGGATTACTGCTCCTACCCCTTTTTATCGTAATCGGGTCATTATTAGCTGGAAAAACACCCATTTATGCCGGCTTCCTCGGCATTATTGCAATTATTGTTGCGAGCTGGGTCACACCGGATACTTCGGTACGGATGACGCTTACAAAAATAGCCAATGCTCTGAATGAAGCCGCTCGTGGAGCCATTCAGGTTACTGTTGCCTGTGCTGCTATTGGTATCATTATCTGCGTTGTGACTATGACCGGGATCGGCTCTACCCTTGCTTTCAACATTGTTTCCCTGACAGATAACACTCTATGGATGATCCTGCTGGTTGTAATGGTAGTCTGTATCGTGCTCAGCATGGGCTTACCATCCACTGCGTTATATATTGTTGTAGCCGTCACCGTATCACCAATTCTCATTAAAGCAGGTGTTCTGCCCTTAGCGGCACATTTCTTTGTTTTCTGGTTCGGGGCATTATCCAATATCACCCCTCCAGTTGCCCTTGCCAGCTACACAGCCGCCAGTATCGCTCGCTCTGATCCCATGCAGACATCATGGAGTGCTGTCCGGCTGGCTTTACCCGGTTTTATTATTCCTTTTATTCTGGTGTATAACCCGGCGCTATTGATGCAGGGCAGTGAGTTAAGTGTGCTTTCTATTCTTTATATGATAATAACCGCATTGATTGGCATTTATTCCCTCTCTATTGCCACTGCCAATTTCTGGATGATAAAAGCGCACTGGCTGGAAAGAGTTTTCTTTACGATTGCTGCTCTTCTTTTAATTAAGCCGGGCGTATTAACCGATTTGGCAGGAATGGCGCTGATTATATTATCTGGTGTTATTCACTTGCTGCGCTATAAACAATACCGGACAACAGTAATAAGGAAGGAACCGCATAATGTATGATGTGATTATCATCGGGGCAGGGTTAGTCGGGCTTGGTACGGCCAATGCGCTACAGGAGCAGCACCCACATTTACGTCTGCTGGTGCTGGATAAAGAAAAAAACGTGGCTACACATCAAAGCGGGCATAACAGTAATGTTGTTCATTCCGGTATTTACTATACGCCCGGCAGCCTGAAAGCCAATCTGGCGAAAAAAGGGAATCAAACGATATATCAGTTTTGTCAGGAACACGGTTTATACTACGACCGCTGTGGCAAAGTGATTGTTGCAACGCAGTTGAAAGAGCTTTCCTTACTGGAAAATATCTATCAGCGGGGTTTGCAGAATGGTCTTCAGGTTAGTCGGTTATCACAGGTGGCTTTGAAGGAGCGTGAACCTTATGTCAATGGTCTTGAAGCCATTCTGGTACCGGATACCGGGATCGTCAATTATCCGGAAATTGCAGCAAAATTGGCTGAAATCATTCAGACCAGAGGTGGAGATATTCACTGCCAACAATCTGTACAAGCTATCCGGGAACACAGTGATTCTATCGAAGTGCAAACCCAACAACGCACCTATCAGGCTAAATGGCTGGTGAACTGTGCCGGCTTGCAGAGTGACAGAATAGCTCAACTGGCAGGCTACGATACTGGTATGAAAATTGTGCCATTTCGCGGCGAATATTATGTGCTGAATAGTGATAAAAACCATCTGGTCAATCACTTGATTTATCCCGTTCCTAATCCTGATTTCCCATTTTTAGGTGTTCATTTCACCCGTATGCATAATGGCAAACGGGATGTGGGTCCCAATGCGGTACTGGCATTTAAACGCGAGGGATATCGCCGGACAGATTGCAACCTGCGGGATATGGCGGAAATACTCACTTACAAAGGCGTCTGGAAAATTGCTTCACGTTATTTAAGTGAAGGAATCGCAGAAATGCGCCGCTCATTCTCACATCGGCTATTTACTGAAAATGCCCGCCAGCTTATTCCCGATTTACGTCCTGAAGACATTACTCCGGGGCCAGCAGGAGTCCGTGCTCAGGCAGTCACGCCCGAGGGTAAACTAGTAGATGATTTTCACTTTGTAACCGGTCGCCGGTCATTACACGTTTGTAATGCGCCCTCGCCAGCCGCTACTGCATCATTTGAGATTGGGAGAGAACTTGTAAGACAGTATTTTGAATTAATTTAATGGTAATGATTTTTTAAAAGGCAGCGTATAAATTAATCACTATGCGCTGCCTAATCACCCGTTATAGCAATCGCAGTAAGTCAGCAGCCATTCCGGAGAGATGTGCATCTCTCCATTGTCTATTCCACCCAGAAGTCTCCAAGTCACCAACTTCAAAACGTGTATCAATATAACGTTCTTCAAGTTCAGCAATCATATATTCAAGCCTGCGAGTACCTTCCTCATAACGAAATCTACTGATAGTACTAACC
The DNA here is from genome assembly GCF_963876495.1 of Xenorhabdus sp. KJ12.1. NCBI lineage: Bacteria > Pseudomonadati > Pseudomonadota > Gammaproteobacteria > Enterobacterales > Morganellaceae > Xenorhabdus > Xenorhabdus sp. KJ12.1. Next base: position 55,072 of record NZ_CAWNQH010000063.1, on the reverse strand, counting down.
GCATATTGGCTATTTTCATTTATAAATGGTGCATATAATTCACGTACTGTTCTACTTTCAATATTTATAAATCTTTGTACCGTTCTCCCTCCCGCATTCAAAAGTACTCCGTTATTCATGGTTAACCTAATTCCTCCTCCCTCAGTCAGATAAGTAAAACCCAAGCGCTGTAGTACGTTAAAATCTTGCTTCATGCTTTCTGTCATCTGAGCAAGAGGAGGAAAATTAAACTGCACTGTTTTACGCCCATTACTCATGACTTCCTGTACCCACCCTGCCGCATTTGCTCTATCAAAAGACTCTAATGTATTTCTGGCAGTTGTCTCAGCTGTCGCTGCTGCCCTTGTTGTGTTAGCTGTCTCAGTAACTATAGTTGTTTCCGCTGTAACTGCTTCTATCGTTCTGGGAGCCTCACTTTCTCCCGCAGCAACAGCGGTCCTTGCACCGGAACTAAAACTATTTTGTAACTGGGCTTCCGCCTGCCATAACCCACCAACCATCTTACCGAGCACCAAACTGCCCAGACTGGCCGCCCCACATCCCATTGAAATCCAGCCCAAAACAGCAGACGCCTGCGGATCACTGTTCTCTGTCGCGGCACTGGCAATCCCGGTCGCGGCCCCCAAAAAACCGATCCCAGCGATAATCGCCCCGCTCAACGTCAGGGAGGCTCCCCCCGTTGGAATGGCCGCCGCCAACTCCGCAGCCATGCCAAACAGACCTAACGCTATTCCCAAAATACTGCCCACACTCAGATGCCCACTGGGATCTGTCCGGTTAATGGGATCCCCCAGACAGTACGCATACGGGTTCAGCCCCCCGGCCCCGAACGGGCTGAGGCTGTCCGGCGCCGTAAACCGCATCAGGACCGGGTGATAAGTCCGGTAGCCGTTGCCCAGATGATACCCGCCTCCGGCCGGGTCCTGCCGCTCCCCGTTATACCCCGGCAAATCCGGATCACTGTCCGCCGCCGCCTGCTGCCCGTACGGGGTATAGCGAAAACGCGAGGTTCGCTCATTGTGACGGCTCAGCAGCACACTGCCCGGCCCGTCCGTGCCCAGTAAATGCACGCCGTCAGCCGTGACACTCGCCGCCGGCGCACTGCCCGCCTGCACCAACCGCGTGACCGCGCCACTTTCCCGTTGAATTTCCGCCACCCGGCTGGCCCCCTGATAGTACAACTCCCGGGTGTCCGCCTTGTCCCGCCGCTGCAACGCCAGCCGGCCACTGGCGTCATAACCGTAAGTCTGTGCGCGCCCCGCCTGCGTGACTGAAGCCAGCCGGCCCAGCCCGTCATAGGCCAGCATTCGATGCGACTCATCCTCAATCAGCCGCCCGGATTTATCGTAAATGAGCACAATCGTAGCCGGATAGGCCGGATGGCTGTGGGTGATTTTCGTCAACTGACAAGGGTCGGCCGGATTAGTATAACTGAAACGGGCCGTGTCCTGACTGCCGTCCGCCAGCGTAGTGAGACAGGTCAGCAGGTTGCCCAGCCGGTCATAGGTAAACTGCTGGCGGTTCAGGGTCTGCCCGTACGCATCCCGCGGGCATTCCGTGCCCGAACAGCGGTAATCCGTCAGCCAGCGGCGGTTCGCATCGTAGGTATAAGCCTCTGCCCGCAATGGCACCGCGGGCTGGGGGCTGTTTGCCGGCCGGACCGCGGTGGTCCGGTTCGCCAGTTGCCCGGTCAGGGTATAAGTCTGGCTCAGGGTCAGTCTGTCCGGCCCGCTTTCAATCCGCCGCGCAATTTCCCGGCTGAAATCATCAAAGGTCAGGGTGGTCACTAACTGCTGCCCACTGGCATTGTCCTGCACCGTCCAGCGGTCTGTCCGCCCGGCCGCATCATACCGGAGGGTCACCGTCACCGCCTCATCCACCGCTTTCACCGGCCGGCCCAGATCATCAAACTGCAACCGGTGCGCGACCCCCGTCATATCCTGACAGGCCGTCAGCTGACCGGTCGGGGCGTAGTGATACACGGCACGGCGCGCCGGCCCGGCCCCGGCATCATCAAACTTCACCGTTTCCTCTTTGAGCTGCCCTGCCGGGGTATAAGTGCGTTGCAACGTGGCCTGTCCGACCGCCTCCGCCCGGGTCAGCGTCCCACTTTTCCCCTGATAAGTAAACTGCTGGGTGAGGCCCGGGGCAGTCACACGGAGAGGGACATTACCCAGCCGCGGCTCATATTGCATCGTCACCGTCTGCCCCAACGCATCTGTCACGGTGTCCGGCAGCGGGCTGGTGCCCTGATAGGTGTTCTTCTCCGTCCGGCCACCGACGGTGCGCCACTTCACCCGCCCCAGACTGTCAAACTCACGCTCCCCGAGCACTTGCCCGTCGGCCTCAATTTTCACGACCCAATTGCCGGCACTGAACGGGGCGTAAGTTTTCCGTACCACCGTACCGTCACTGTAGCGGACGGTCGCGACCCGGTTAAAGGCATCGTAGGTGTATTCGGTTTTCTTCCCCAGCGTATCCAGGGTGGCCCGTAACCGGCCCAGCCCATCATACCAGTGGCTTTGCCGGGACACCGGTTGATGCTGGCTGTCTAACAGGGTGACCGTCAGCGGCTGGTGACGCAGGTTATAGCGGGTTTTTGTGGTGCCAAATTTCAGGTCCCCGGCCTGAGTCGTTTGCTCCGCTATCCGGGTCACCGGGTCATAATGCTGTACATGGCGCGTTCCCGTCACGTCCGTTATCACCCGGGGCTGCCCCCAGTCGTCATAGTCCGTCTGCTGACTGACCGCAATACAGCGGGTTTCCTCCGGGTTGCTCCCGGTCGGTAAGCGGTCATACCGGGTCTGGCTCACCACCCGGCCCCAGCTGTCCCGCTGCGTCTCCGCCACCTTTTGCCAGTCCGCATTCTCCTGCCCTTTCAACAAAATAGCCTGCTTACACCGCCGCCCCTGTCCGTCAAACCAGGTCCGGCTCTGATTGCCCAGCACATCGCTCTGGGTGGTCGCCACCACCCCCGCCTGTTCAATGGCGTAAGCATACTCAATGTCGCGGGCGTATGCCGTTCCGGCATTGTTCAGCTGTTTAGACAGGCGGCCGAACGCATCATACTCATACAACGCCGTACAGCCCTGGTGGTCCTGCTCAAACCCCACTTTATGGCTGAAGCAGGAGTGGATTTGCACGCTGGATGCCGTCAGACCGTCATGCTCACTCGTCCAGTGGGTGGTTTGTTTCAGGTGCTGTTTATCCAGCTGATAGTCAAAGTCCTGTCGCTGGGTACATCCCTGCCCGGCCTCGTCATATACCGTCTGCTCAACGCTATCGACCCGCCCGTAGTGGCGGAAGTGTGGCAGGCAGACATAGCGGGTCTGATGCATATGCAACAACCGGCGCTGTCGGGTATGCCGGTCCACCCGGAACAGGCACTGATGCGTGCGCACCACCGCCGTCTTAGTCGCTGTTCCCGGCAGTGTGGGCAGCGAGTCATAACGGTAAATCACCTCATGCGCCGGCGCATCGTCATAGGCCCCGATGGGGGAAGCCACTCCCGGGGTCACCGTTTTCGATTTAACGTAACGGACAAACCCGTGGGGGTCAGCCGGACAGCCGTAGCAGTCGTCATCCGAGCGCCTCACCTCCCCTTTGGCCGGATAATAAACCCACTCCGTGCGGGTGCCGTCCGGGGCAATCAGCAGGGTGGGGTTGCCGGCCGCATCAAACTCCGTCCGGGTCACCTCTTCCCGTTGGCCGTTGCCGGCAATAAAGCGGACCGTGGCCGATTTGGGCAGCTGAAACTGGGGCGGCTGTTGCGCAAACTCCGCCCCGATTTGGGCGTAATACTCCGTTTCATGCTGACGTATGCAGTTGTTCTGCTGTACCGTTTCTGAAACCAGCAAATGGTAATTATTGTAGCGCCGGGTAATCTCCCGGACCGCCTGCCCGTTATCCCAGCGTTCGATGGAGCCGTACTGATAATCGGACAGCACCCCGTAGAGGTAATCCTGATTGCGGCTCCAGTCGCCCCCGGTCCCGCTGCCGAGAAAGTTATTCTTTGTATAGGTATACGTGTGGACACTGGCGTCCTCCAGACCGGATGACTGGCTGTAGCGGGTCACATACGGCAAAGCGGCGGCCGGGCCCTTAGCCGGAAAACGGTGGCCGTCCTGTGTATACGTCACCGCCTCCAGCAAACCGGTCGGGGCCGTCACCCGGTTTAAAAACTGGCAGTGCAGGTCATAGCCCAGTGACCAGATCAACGTCTGCCCGGCCGTCAGGTTCGTGATGGTACTCACCCGGCCGTTATGCAGCGCCACTTCAATTTCATACCTTTCCGACATGCCGGGCCAGACGGTCAGCCGGGTCGCCACCCCCGGTATTGTCCTGACGGTCAACAGCGCCCGGTGTTTTTTATCCAGATCGTAAATCCCCGTCAGGTGGGGCACGGCGCCGGCGGTATAATCCCACGCCAGCTGCAGGCTGTGCCCCAGCGGATTCAGGATCTTCACCGGGACTTTCAGGTTAAAGGCATTTTTGGGCCCGGAGAGGATCTCCACCAGACCGGATTTATGGATCACCTGATACGTATCCTCATCGACGTTTTTTTCAAACCGCACCACATCCTGTTTGTATTGGAGTAAAGTAACGTTTTTATCCGTTTCATCCACTTGGTAGCGCTCGCCGGTGGAGAGTTGCAGCATTTTTGTCTCACTGTCGTAGTGGGTCAGCCCGAGGGAAAAACCGATACCAAAGCCGATATCCGCTGAATTCAGCGGGCTGTACGCCAGCGCCAGCGTCAACTCCGGCCCCAGTTGGTTATTGCCGATAAGGTGCGCCACCGGCATCACATAATTAAACAGGCCGGTACGCGGATCAACACGGCCTGCGGCCGTGCTCTGAAAATTCGAGGCCTGAGAAAAAAAATCTGCACTCATATTAAGTAACCTTATTTAATTTTTATATATTTAATACTAAGAATTACAATGTTGTTATATTATTTCCAATAATTATTGGAAATTAAAAACATATTCCATACGATGTGTTTCATTAAATATTTAAAACAATAACACCATCGGTGTTAACTCGATGAATGTTGATAAGTCAATCTGTATCCCCATTAATCACATATAGATAACACTAGTATAAACTCAGGATATTTCCATAAATTTAAAATTAAAAACTAAAAATAAAATTCATTTTCATATTAAAGAAATAAAAACAAACCATAATTAATTATTTTTAGTTAAAAATTAAAGTAAAAATAAAGTCATTCTTATTGACATATTAATATAAACATTAGTCATAGCTTGTAAAATTCAGCCACCTCCAGCATTCTACTTCTTTATAATATGAACTATACTAACAATATTCTTTTTAGTTTTTAAAATACTTATGTCATAGCCTGAATTAGACTAGATATGATATCAATACCAAACATAAATCACTCCATTTTTATAGCTCTTTGAAAACTAAAATTTTCACCAGAGATTAATTCTATGATGTTATAAGGCAGGGGTTTTTATGTTCACCTGAGGAAATAAAAATGAATTCACAACAAAAAAACACTAACAAAGTAAATAGAATAATTAGCTTAACAGAATTTAGTATAGAATTACTTTCCGGCCATCAAAGTGATGTCATATATGCTAATGGTAATATGCAAGTGGGTGTATTGATTAATATTCAAGCAATGGATGAAAATCTACATATTATTCAACTATCTGATGACCAACTCGATAAAATAGAATTAATTAACTATGTAACTGGGAACACATTAGACCTAGAATGGTCATATAGTTCAACTAAAAATGATTATGATAATACTTTTCCTCACCCTACTCCTGAAAATACTCAAAAGTCCCCTTCACAATATAAAAAAACAACCGTAAATAAATTAGATAATAACTCTGAATATCAAAGAAAAATCTATTGGGTTACAACAACAAAATATGAAGCCATCATGATTGCAGCACAAGTTTTGCTTGATGAAAAAATATTTTCAACAAATCAGGGAAGTCAAGATTCATGTGCCTGCGTTACGGGATATCCCCGTATTATTTATCATTCTGACGATCTTGAACATCCAGATCCTGTCCTAGAACGCTCTGGTCAATACGTTGTTCATATAGATAAAAAATATTCTATATCACCACCTGAACATTATGATAAAAACTATGATTGGCAACAGAACAATTATTATCTCACTTTGATAAATAAACCCACTGGATTCTCAGTAAAACATGTTGATATAGAAGACACTTACAATGATTATGATTTCAATATTGCTAATTACCATGGCATTGTCCATCGTGTAGAATCTGATAATCTCTATTTTTGGTTTCTCTGGGGAACAATGAAAAAAGATAAAACGGTAGGGGATGAACACCTCACAGTAAGAAAAACATCTGTTCCAAATGTTGAGACAACGTACACATCAATTGCACAAGCTGATATCTTAACAGCAACACGTACAGATTCTGTTTGTCTCAGCAGATTGTACTTTGAGTCACCAGTAGAGAAATTCTGGGTTGAATTGCCAGATGCCTTGGCTCATTTCAGATTTTATGACAATTACGGAAATCAATCCTATCAAATAGAGTTTATTATGGAGGGTGCTAAATCCTTTCACCTACAAGATATGCAGCCGTAATTAAATTTTAATCTTAAGACTATATTACTCTATAAAATTAAAACCCTAAAAGATAAAAACCGTTCCCTAATAAGAGCTGGAAATATTTTAATAAAGCAGGAGAAATAATATGATTAGATTAGATGAAAATAACGATTACCCTAGAGTAGTCGACCATTTGAGTCATTTTGGTATTGATTTGTACTCAGGTCATCAACAAGATTATCTTTATGCCAATGGGAATATGCAAGTTGGCGTTTTTATTACAATTGTAGCAGTGGATGCTAATCAAGAACAAGTTAAGTTATATGATAGTATATTAGATACTATTGAATTAATTAAATTCACTGACAGTCAAAAACTGCCAGAAGGATGGTCATATACTAGCATTGAAAATGATTATAGCCATACATTTCCTTTTGCTAATGACACATTTAAAATGGAAAATTTTTTTGATTTGCCATATAGAAAGGTACAGCATTATAAGTCAGATGAAAAACCACCATATTACCAAAGGAAGCTCTTTTGGGTTACAACTAATAATATTGATTCGATCAGGATATCAGCGAAAATAACACTTGATGGGAAAACTTATAAAACATTTGATCAATTGACCTTAAAAGATCACAGGGAAGGCAATAAATTTACTACCCTTGTTGGTTATCCTCCTATTATTTATCATGCACAAGATCTTATCCATATTATAAAAAAAGACTTCAATTTTGGTGAATATGTAGTTAAAACGGACGCTAGGGAAAAACACTATAAATGGGTGCAGAATAATTATTATATTCTTCCAAAAATTAAATTTGGTGACTTTACAATTAAGAATATCACCGTTTCTGAGACTTATAACGATAATTATACTACAGAGAATAATTATCGTTGCTTCACCCATCATACAAAAGCTAACGATCTCTATCTTTGGTTTATCTGGGGGCAAGAAAGAACAGTAAAAGATGCAGGGGATAATCACTCTACAAAAAAAAGTATAGATGACTTTACATACGAGGCAACGCCAAAAGTCACTATAGTAACCACTCCACGTACAGATGCTGTTTGTTTGAGTAGATTATATTTTCAGTCACCAGTACACGATTTCTGGGATGATTGGGACAATGCAAGCCCTTTATTCAGATTCACAGATATCTACGGAAATAAATCGTATCTAATAGCAATCGAGATGCAGGATTATGAAAACTTTACTATGAAAGATTGGAAACCATAATTGTGTTTTGGCATAAAGTACATATCACACAACCTGTGGCCTGAAATAAAGCAGGTCACAGGTTTTAATTAAATAGACTCTTCGTCTTTCCAGTTGATTCTTTGCTGAGTCTATTCAGCCGAATGTAAATCCACCCATAGCAACTGGCTATCAGCGACTAACGGCTTAATCGCCCCTTCGCGTATATCATCAGGCAACCACCATGCTCCTTGTCCAAAAGCCAGCTGCACATTATTTGTACCTGTGATTTCCCAACGCCCTTTCAGGACATAAAGCACACCGCTGTGAGATGTTGGTAATTTGCGCTCATCAGTCACAAAGGAAATTTCAGAAACCCACTCAGAATTACGGGTCATGATATTGAAACACTGAACAGAACCATCCAATAGTTCAACATTACCCGGAGTATTACCGGAAAAATGGAAAGGAGCTATTTTTTGTACCAGTTCATGTTCAAGGAACCCTGGACTGGTTAAACGAAGCCCCTTACCTTTTAATAATACAATTGAACGATCAATCCCCGGGAAGTGCCCCAATACCCCATTTTTATGGATAGATGTGAAGCAGGCACGCCAGGCAAAATCATCAGCATTAGGCCAACAAACAATATCTCTTACTTCCCCGATGCCCCCAACCCATTGCTCTCTTGGTAACTCTGTATAATCGAAACACTTCATTCTCATGCTCCTATTTTTCCACTGCTTTTATATTTTATTTACACCTAAAGAGGCAATTTATGTCGAATTGTAAACTTCGCAAAGAATTTTATATGTCGCAATAGAAAAACAGTTAAAATGTGACTGATTACCCGTATTCCTTTAACAACATACGGCACAAACTTCCTAATGTTTTCATAGCAGCAACCTGAGTTTCGTTCCATACAAACGAAGTATTCAGGCGGAAAGCATGATCAAACTGAGAACTGGTAGAAAACATACTGCCGGGCGCAATACTGATATTTTTGGCCAGCGCCAACTGATACAGCCGCTTGGCATTGAAAGGCGGTTCAAATTCCAGCCAGATAAAATAACCGCCCCGTGTACTGTTGACTTTGACAGAATCGGGAAAATACTCACTCACCGCTCGTAGCATCTGAATCTGCCTTTGCTCCAGTTGACGCCGTAGACGTCGTATATGGTTATCATATCCCCCCTGAGACAAATACTCAGCAATCGCCAGCTGCGTCGGGATACTGGCTGAAACAGTACTCGTCATCTGGAGTTGCTGAATTTTCAGGGCATGTTTTCCTGCTGCTACCCAGCCAACCCGATATCCGGGAGCAAGGCATTTTGAAAATGATGAACAATGCATGAAATTATTTTCTTTATCCCATGCCTTAACCGGCATAGGCGGGTTCTGGTCAAAATAGAGTTCGCCATAAACATCATCTTCAATCAGGACAATTTCATTTTCATTCAGAATTTCCACCAGCCGTTGTTTGTTTTCTGTCGGCATACTAACGCAAAGAGGGTTCTGGAAACGGGACATCAGCCAACAGGCTTTTATCGGGTATTTTCCTGCCACTTCTTCCAGTACATCTAAATCAATCCCGGTTTTCGGATCCGTCTTGATGGCAATTGCTTTCAGTCGCAAACGTTCAATGGCCTGTAACGCACCATAAAAAGCAGGTGATTCAATTACCACCCAATCGCCGGGAGAAGTGACAGACTGAAGGCTGAAACTTAAAGATTCCATTGCTCCTGCGGTGATCACAATTTCATCAGGAGAAACATGCATACCCTGTGAAGCATAACGACGGGAAATATTGCGGCGCAACTGTTCATTTCCCGGAGGTAAGTTCACCAGTGAACTATGGGGGGCAAAACGACGGGCTACAGAGGCTAATGTCTTGGCTAATTTGGGCTCCACCAGTAAGGATGGGTCGGGAAACGCAGAGCCAAAAGGAATGATTTTCGGATCTTTGCACGCCTGTAAAACATCAAAAATTGAGGCGCTGATCTCTACATTTTCGCTCAAGTTCAGCCTGTTTCCCCCTTTTGCCGCGGCAAACGGCTTTATCCGGGGAGCGACATAATAGCCTGACTGTGGGCGTGCTACGATCCAGCCCTGACTTTCCAATAATTGGTAGGCTTGCAATACTGTCATCAAGCTCAATCCTGACGATTTTACCGATTCCCGTAAGGAGGGTAGCCTATCCCCCACCAGCCAGATATTATCTTCTATCTGTTGGCGGATTGTCACTGCCAGTTGCTCGTAGCGTGTCATATACCGGGTCTTCCTTAGAGTGTTATAGGTCATTAACAGAGCATTACCACTATTATACACTTCGTCTTTCAAGTTGCCTCTTTGTTGGCGACGCTCGCTCACCCCGGTTACATAGTTATACTCAATTCTTGCAATAGCTCTTTCAACAACGGGATGTTGCCTATACCAATAGTCCGTGCTCATTTTTCTCAGGGGATTATTTTCATGTCAGAAAACAGTTTTCAGGATAACAATGATCCAAAACCCGGTACGCAGGTATTCAGTCTAAGCTGCTTCAGAAGCATATAGGCTGTCGCTACAGAAGCTGAAATTACAGGTAAGTCCATACGGGCTTCGATTACAGGGACTGAGGCCAGTGAAGGCATTTGTACACAAGCAGAAGCAACAATCACATCCACATTGCTGTTCAGCCTTTTTGTTATTTCCGCGGGTGCCAGCGGATCCTGACGCCCGACCGCCAGATTATCCGCAATTTCCAGCGAAATACTGTCAATGACTTCAATGCCTTCATTTTCGATGTAGTCGATAACCAACTGTGTTAACGGTTTCATATAGGGAGTCAGTATTGAGACCCGTTTTGCCCCTAAAACATGAAGCCCATCCACCAATGCACCGGCACTTGTGATCACCGGTGCCGGATATCCGTTTTCTGATGTCCTCAAATGTAAGCGTTTTTCAGAAATCCGGTGGTATCCTTTCCCCATACTCATGATTGCCACCAGACAGGCATATCCCAACACATCCACTGAAGCATCTGACAGTTCCAGTGCGCAGCGATCACTGTCTGCATCCATTGCCGCCAGTTCATCTTTGCTGACTGTTTTCATTCTCATACGACTGGAATGGAAGGTAAAATGCTCAGGCGCTACCGTTTCACGGGCACGTAAAATCGCCGGGATCTCTGTTTCCATCGTGGTATTTGAGGAGGGTACAATCAGCCCTACCCGAAAACGACGCTGCTCACTCATGGAATATCCTCCCGCATAGGATTAACCCCATCAACAACTGGATTAAAATCAGTCTGTTCAGGTTCATCAGTAAATCTGACTGCATTCATGGCTCGTCGGCTGACGGCCAGATCGAAAATATCAAAACGATTATAATGCCCTGTAATATCATGCATCTGGCGGGGCTGAATACAACGATTCAAGTCAATTTCCGCATAAACAATCCCTCCTTTATCAATCAGAGGAGTGCCAATCACACGCCCATCCGGTCCGATAATTCCCGTAAACGCGCTATTACGACGGGCCAGCAGATGTTTGGATTCAGGGTGGCTGGCAGCCATCGCCTGCACAATTTCCGGCGAGATGGTGGAACAAGAAACAATAGTGAAAACTTTACCTTCAAAGCAATGCGCGGCGGCCCGTAAACGGATAGCTTCTGCCATATCATAATCCGGCGGGGCGACAGGCAGGGAAATGTAACTGGCGACATGTACCAGCTCCCCCTGTGATAGCAAAGTAAAACGCGCCAGTGGGTTGGTATTCTCACCACAGGCCAGCACGCCCAGCGGGCCAATACTGGTGTTATGTACGGTCAATGAAGAAGCATCGCCATTCGCCCATGTCAATTTTTCTGCCCATGTTGGTACCAATTTACGATGTCGCCCCAAAATCTTCCCTTCGTCAGAAATGGTCACCAATGTGTTATAAATCGTCGCAACCCCATTGGGATTGCGTTCATTGATGCCAACAACAACATTGATGTGATGACGCGCCGCGGCTTGTGCCACTTTGAGGATCTCAGCACCCGGTACTTCAATGGCCGATTTGCACAGCTTTTCAAACCACGGACTGCCCTGCACAGGGTTCATGACCCAGTTCCAGTAGGGATAACCGGCAATAAAAACTTCAGGAAAAGCCACCAGACTGGCTCCGTTATTCGCTGCCTCATGAATTAACCGGCAAACGAGATCAACCGTGGCTTCCGTATCCAGAAAGATTGGCGCAGCCTGTACCGCAGCTGCCTTGAATTTAGGGAGATTCAGCATATCAGGTCTCTGCTTAATATGAATGAGGTCTATACGGCGATGACGGGATGACGCAAATCACCGATTTTCTCAAGGTGAGCTTCAATCACATCCCCCGGCCATAACCACTCTTGCGGGTTACGCCCTGCCCCTACGCCTGACGGTGTTCCCGTGGCGATAATGTCACCCGGCTCCAGCACAATACCTTTACTGATATCAGCGATCAGGGCATCAACCTTGAATAACATATGGCGGGTATTGGAATCCTGTTTAGTTACCCCGTTAACTTTCAGGCTCAAGGCGAGATCATGTGGGTCGGGGATTTCATCGGCCGTCACAATACAGGGGCCAAAAGGCGCGTAAGTATCCTGTCCCTTAGAATAGATCCACTGCCCGGCACGACGACAGTCACGGGCGCTCATATCAATAATCAGGCTATAACCGAAAACATATTTCAGGGCATCAGCTTCCGATACGCCTTTGGCCCGTGTTCCGATGATAACGGCTAATTCCACTTCCCAATCCAGTTGCCGGGTAATTTCACTGTTATGCTCGATGGCATCCCCCGGCCCAATCACCGTGGAAGGTGGTTTGGAGAAGATAACCGGTTCTTTGGGCAGATCTTTTGCCGTATCCAGCGAACGGCTGGATTCTTCAACATGCTCAACATAATTCAGACCAATGCCGAAGATGTTTTTACGTGGGCGGGGAATAGGAGCAAGGATTTTGACATTCTCCAGTGGCCGGATGACACCAACCGGCCATAATCCGTCAAATGAATTCAGCAACATTGCAGTGCTACTGATGGCGAGTGGCCCCAGTTCAATAAAATCCAGCATATTATCCGGTAATGTGCTGCCACTATGAGCCGCCAGTTTTTCCAGATCAACGACATTATTATTCACTATCGCCCCCAATCGAGCCTCAGCCGTTATCTCAGTACGATAAGTAATTAAACGCATTTTATTCTCCCACTCGCTGATGCCCGTGATTCTCATTCAGGGCTTCTTCATAATACAACTGTAATGCCTGCATCACCGGCAAGTCGCTGAAACAAAACAGGCAGGCATCTTCGGTTTGTGATGCATTCACATGCTCATGATATTTCCATGAAGGTACGCAAAAGATATCCCGCTCCTGCCAGTCGAACCTCTGACCATCAATAATAGAATATCCCGCTCCTTTCGCGACCTGATAGATGAAACTGCCGGTATGCCGATGGGCCTTACCAATAAATCCGGGGCGCAATAGCTGCATACTGGCGCCCAGAGTCGGCATAACATGCCCGCCAGTCAGAGGATTGGTGTAGTACATCAAGATGTCATCAAACGGTGATCCCCGTGATATGCGGGCATAACCTTGCAGAGCGGCGTAAGTTGGCTTCCATTGATATCTGAATAATGGTGAATAGGGTTTATCCCAGCCCACATTTTGCGGGCGCAGAGCAGGCGCTCCCCACAGCGCCACAGAAGAATCCACCGGTTCAGTCACGACCTGACGCAAATCAGGGTGTACCTTATAAAACCCGGCTTCCAGAGTATTCACCAAGGGCATATCGAGACCATCCTGCCAGATGCACGGAGAACCATCAGGCTCCACCCCATGCTCATGCCAGGTTCCATTGGGTGTCAGAACAAAATCATTCGCTTCCAGCAACATCTTCTGACCATCAACAATCGTATAGGCACCACGCCCTTCCATGATGAAACGCAGGGCCGAAGAAGAATGAGCATGGGCCGAAGCAGACTCTCCCGGTTGCATAGTCTGAAGCCCGGAATACAGTAAACCGACAGCCGGCCCTTCACCGGATTTACCGGGGTTCTCCAGATAGACAACCCGACGACCGGCTTTTTCCGGAGTCACTAGTTCAGCGGATTTAAGGACATGTTCACGTAAGTCACGATAACGCCAGAGTACCGGAACGGAAGTGGATTGAGGTTGCCACGGCTCTATTTTGTTGGCGATTGTCCAGAGTGCCCCGGTGTGATATTTTGCCAGCTCTTTGTAATATGCCAGCAATTCAGGGCTATCGGCGACATTGGCGCGCCCGAGTATATCTTCTCTGTACTGATCGTGGCTTTCTTGCCTATTCTGCTCATATTCCTGCACATTTTCTTGTTGAGACATTAGGTATCTCCTATACAGATAAATAGCTATCATTTGAAAGTCGGTCTGAGCTTCAGAGGATACTTTTCTGGGCAAGCTGGCGTTCCAGTTGCTCTTTTCCGTAAAGGTACGGTTCCGGCCAATTAATGTCTGTCCATCCATATCTGGCACATTCATGCAGCAACCATGCGGCATCGGATAAAAATGGGCGGGATAAGGCACACAGATCTGCCCGCCCGGAAGCGATAATGCTGTTAATCTGATCGGCATCGGTAATCGCCCCCACGGCAATAACGGGCACATTACCTTCATTACGGATACGATCAGCCATCGGCGTCTGATACATCCGTCCGTAAACGGGTTGTTGTTCAGCGGAAACTTCCCCGGTTGAACAGTCCACCATATCAGCACCCGCCTCATAGAGAGTACGAGCGATGATGACAGCTTCATCAACGGTAGTGCCTCCCTTTATCCAGTCAGTGGCAGAAATACGTACGGATATCGGCAAATCAGCCGGCCAGACACGACGAACAGCACGCAAAACCGCTAATGGGAAACGCAGTCTGTTTTTCAGCGAACCCCCATATTCATCGTCACGCAGATTGGTGACAGGCGAAATAAAACTGGAAAGCAGATAACCGTGAGCTGCCTGAATTTCCAGCCAGTCAAAACCAGCGGTGATAGCACGGTGAGTTGCTTCAACAAATTGCGAAATAATTTCACTCATTTGTTTCTGAGTCACCGCAGTCGGCACCTGTGAAATGCCATGCAAATAAGGCATGGATGAAGCAGAAACCAGCGGCCAGTTTCCTTCCGGCAAAGGATGATTAACCTGTTCCCAACCCCGTTGAGTAGAGCCTCGCCTTCCTGAGTGCCCCAGTTGAATGCCTATCCGTGCATCCGTATTCTGGTGGATAAAATCGGTGATAGTTTTCCATCCCTGCACTTGTTGCTCATTCCACAAACCGGGGCAGGCTGGCGTTACCCGCGCCTGTGGTGAAATCGCGGTCATTTCGGCAATGACTAAACCCGCGCCTCCCAAAGCTCTGCTGCCAAGATGAATCTGATGGAATGTTCCCGGAATACCCTCTACCGCCTTGTACAGCAGTGTTGGCGAAACCACGACTCTGTTTTTCAGCCTAATCCCCCGAATCTGATAAGGCGTCAGTATGGGCGGGATCAGCGGGGAAGATTGGTCAGGCTGCCGATTAAACCAATATTCATAGTTTTCCAGCCACGATTTATCCCGCAACCTCAGATTTTCATGGGAAATACGCTGCGAGCGAGTGAGTAAAGAATAGGCAAACTGCTCTGGCGGAAAATCTTCATAACGGGCCACATTTTCAAACCATTCGGTGGAATTACGCGCCGCATTCTGGATTTTCAGCACTTCCACGCTGCGTACTTTCTGGTAATGAGCCAGCCCTGCCGATAAATTCCCCTTATTGGCTTTCAGGCTGTTGGCGAGTTCAATGGCATCCTCCAATGCCAGTTTGGTACCGGAACCAATGGAAAAATGCGCGGTATGGGCCGCATCACCCATCAATACAATCGGTACATTTTTACCATTATCACCTTCTGGTTTGATCCAGTGTACCCAGTGATTACAGAGGATCCGGGGAAAACGTATCCAAATTGCAGCCCCGCGTAAATGGGTAGCATTGGAGATCAGGCCATGTCCATCCAGCCATTGGGCAAAGATATTTTCACAATACGCAATGCCCTCCTCCTGCGACATTTTGTCAATCCCTGCTGCCAGCCACGTATCTTCCGTTGTTTCAACAATGAATGTGGATAGCCCTTCCTGAAACTGGTAAGCATGAGCCTGAAACCAGCCATGTTCTGTTTCAGCAAACAAAAAGGTAAA
This sequence comes from Xenorhabdus sp. KJ12.1, assembly GCF_963876495.1. Lineage (NCBI taxonomy): Bacteria > Pseudomonadati > Pseudomonadota > Gammaproteobacteria > Enterobacterales > Morganellaceae > Xenorhabdus > Xenorhabdus sp. KJ12.1. The sequence continues at coordinate 39,087 of NZ_CAWNQH010000063.1, read as the reverse complement.
AGCATCAAATACCCGATGGGTTCCCAGCCAGACAAACCGGCAATGGCGCTGTTCAATATCAGGCCAGAAATTTTCAGCATGACGGTTACGGATTTGGCTGTTGATCCCATCGGATGCAATCAGCAAATCAGCATGGTATTGGCAGGATACTACTTGCTCATCCTGAACCTGCGTCTCAAATACCAGCTCGACTCCCAATTCCTGACAGCGATCCTGAAGAATATTCAGTAATTTTTTACGGCCAATCCCAATAAAGCCATGACCACCGCTGCGATTTACGGTTCCTTTGAAATGGATATCAATATTTTCCCAGCGGCTGAATGCTGCACTAATAGATTTCGCAGAGACCGGATCAGCCCTACTCAGGTTTTCCAGTGTGGCATCTGAAAATACGACTCCCCAACCAAAAGTATCATAGGGGCGATTGCGCTCAATCACGACAACACGGTTATCAGGATTTTGTAACTTCATCAGCAAACCGAAATATAAACCCGCTGGCCCGCCGCCAATACACACGATGTTCATATTTTTTTTGTTCATGCTGGTTCTCCTGTCACACCTCTTAGGGGCACGGGTTATTGGGTGAATGATTGGTTAGATAATTAATGGCTGGTTAATTAATGGATAATAAAATTCATCGGGTATGGGTATTGCCTGATGTGTATCGAGTGAGGTCGTGACATAAGTCTGAATCGCACTCATTCTTAATTCGCCTTCCTGACTGAAACAGCGCTGGCGGAGCTTAAGTGATTTTTTACCAATCTCTTCAACATTCAGTTCCAGCCAGACTTTATCGCCCATTCTACTGATCGCCTTAAACTCCGCTTCCAGATGTACTGTGGGTAAGCCAAAACGGTGCTTAGCAATGTAAGCGGCATATCCTTCTGGCGTTAGCTCATCGAACCAATCTTCCAGCAAGTTGTTGAACATCACAAAATATTGGGGATAAAAAACAATTCCCGCCGGATCACATTCAGAAAACCGAATTTTGTGAGACTGTACAAATTTATGCAGGCTCATTACTGACTCCTCCTCCGTTCTTTTTCAGGATGTTAGCTTCAAGATACTGCTGATATTCATGCAATTGACGGCCATCCTCATCGGCCAGTGCGGCTTCACGTAATTGTCTCAGATTGTGTGCCGACAGCTTTTTCCGATGGCAATCGACAAAGTTCATCAAAGTCTGAAAATTTTTCAGGCCACGGGAGTGCGTATCACCATATCCCTTCAGCAATTGCTGACACTTCACAACTTCCACAGCCAGTACCGGATCATGTTTTGCTGCTGCCACGATGCGTCGTAGCCAGTTGTCAATTCCTGTTGTTTCACGTTGAAAACGCAGGGTACAGCGGCGTATCCGACGTAAACCCGCCAGCATGTAAAGCAGTAAATATCCCCATATTGAGCTGGTCTTAATGACGTAACCGCGACTGAACAGCTTTGTCAGTATCCGGTTTATAGTGTGAGGACGGGATAACCAGCGGCCAAAACCGGCCGGTAAGGTGTCGCAGATTTCTTCTGTTCTGGGATGTAGAAATTCATTAATTTCAACGAGCTGATACCTGTTTGCCCGTATCTCCTGATGAACCCGTTTGAAACGGCTGGCACGGGTTTTCAGATCAGCCACCCGGATGATGTCTTCGTAAGTCATCCAGAGGACCAGATGACGAGCCGCTTCACGCAGTAACTGTTGATTACTCTCGCCAACTTGACTGACCAAATGTTGCAGCCGATCAAGATATAAACTGGCATATTCCGGATCCTGATAATCTATCAACCGCCTGACAGCTTTGAGCGTGATTTTATGGATACAGGACGGTAGATTTTCCTCAATACGCGATAAAAGCGCGTTCACATCATTATGATTAATGGGCTTGTTATTAATGGAATGGCCATTGTTCGAACTGCTATGTTTAACAAAAATGTCATGTCTGGCATCGTTTTTATGTGCCGAATCACTGTGTCCGGAAGGGGGATTACAGCCAGCAGATTGCCCACCGGAAAGGGCTGCCTGTGTCCGGCTCAGTCCCAGACCAAATGCCTGTAAACTGGGCTTTATCCCGACTCCGCCCCTGATAATCGCCTGTTCAAACTGAATACTGCTGAATGGCAGGATACCTGTGCCACAGAGTGCTCCAAACAGGACAGAACTCATGACGCTGCCACACTTTTCCGCCATCTGTGCCATATCAAAATGGATAAAGCAGCGGGCGGCCTGCTGTGACTGTCGGATTAACCGACGGCTATCCACCCGTCCATCACCCATTGCTGATTTTTCTTGCATAGTGAAAGCCCGATGCGTTGAGGCGATCAGCGTTGTACGATCCGGAGTCACAAAACCGCGCTGGACTGCACGTCCGGCTTCCATTAATTCAGAGGCCAGCACAATATCCACATCACCGGCTGTCGGCATTAATGCCAGTACCGGAGCCGGTGCATCGGGATCGTCAGCGCCGGGGAACAGTTCAACGTAATATATTGTGGCTCCCGTCCGTTGCGCGACACCGGGTACTGAGGTCGTCTGTGCAAAGTAGCCGTATGCTTCGGCCAGACTGACAATCCAGTCAGCCAGCACACCACCTCCCTCACCTCCCATTGCCAGAATGGCAATTTTGATTGGCTGGGTTTTCATTTTCATCATCAACGAATTCATGGATGGTGATACCAACATGGTTTCCCCCTCAGGGATGACAGCGACAGTTTGTTAAACCTTATCTTGTTCACGACGCCTTATATCCCGGCGTTGCAGATAATGGATGAAACGTTTGCGAATACGGTACAGCAGCCGCTCCCAACGGGAGGGATTAGTCACAATTCTGGCCTTGAAAAAAGAGGGACATAGCACCGCTGCATGGGAAATTTCTCCGCACAGCCCACATCCCACACAACTGTTCAATACAGTGACTACAGGATCAGTACGTAACGGATCAGGGTTTGTCTTAATGGAAAGGGAAGGACAGCCGGACAAGCGAATACAGGAGTGATCGCCTGTGCAGGTATCAGGGTCAACGCCAAAACGCTCATGTACCACTCTCTGCCCTGCTGCCAGCATTACTTTGTTTTCTTTTTTTATCCGGCGCTGTTTATTCAGCATACACTCACTTTGCGCAACCACGACTTTCGGGCCCTGTTCTTTGGTTGTCAGAGCCTCCCTTAAAGTTTTGATCATGCGTTTGAGATCATAGGTACGCCTGATTGTGCGTATCCACTTCACCCCGACCCCTTTAACGGCTTTTTCGATGCCATGCCCCGTGCTACGACTGGTATTAAAGGCTGTTGAAGATGGAATATCCTGCCCGCCAGTAGCAGAGGTATAGCTGTTATCCACAATGACGGTCAGGTTATCGCTGCGGTTAAAAACACTATTGGCAATACCGCTCGTCAAACCGTTATGCCAGAACCCGCCATCCCCCATCACGGAAATTGCCCGTTTATCTGAGGCTGATGCATTCAGTGCTGAAGTGCTGGCTGTGCCTAATCCATACCCCATTGTAGTATTGCCCAGATTAAATGGCGGCAGAATAGCAAACAGATGGCAGCCAATATCCGCACTAATATGGTGCTGCCCCAGCTCCCGTTCTAACAGTTTCATCGCAGTAAAAATCGGGCGCTCCGGGCAACCGGTACAAAAACCGGGAGGGCGGGCATGAACCGCATTGCCTGATATTTCATTTCTCGCAGCCGTGCCTTCCGTTTCTCCATCCGGTAAAGTCACTGATGGAATTTGTACCTGACAGGCAGCAGCCGGCACTTTGGCTTCAATCCGGTCATAACGCTGCAGAAAAGCACGAATTCCTGCCAATACTGTGGCTGTATCATATTCTCCCGCCATTGGCAGTAGATCCTTACCGTGTAACCGAACCGAAATATCGTGCTGATGCAGGATACTGGCGATATTCTGTTCGACAAAATTAGGTTGCCCCTCTTCCAGTACCAGAATTGCCCGTTTACCGTGACAAAAACGTGTAAACTCCTCATCAATTAATGGGTAAGCCACATTCATCACATACAGTGGAATAGAACTTTCACCAAATACATCCGCCAGCCCCAGTAAATTCAACGCTCGGATCACGGTGTTATAACACCCTCCCTGTAAGGCAATGCCTATATCATCTGCACCTTCAGCAAAGAACTCATTCAACGCATTCTGCTGAATAAAGCGCACGGCGGCAGGCCAGCGTTCCTGAGTTTTCTCTTTTTCATGCAAAAAACTGGCTGGGGGCAGAACAATACGGTTGAGGTCACGGGTCGGATTTTCCAGTGCATTTTCAACCCTGAATGCCGATAACTGGTTATCAGCACAGACAAACCGCCCATATACATGACAGGCACGAATACGCATCTGCAACATAACCGGTGTATGGCTGGCTTCCGACAACTCAAACCCCATCTTCACCGCCTTTACAATCGCAGGCAGATTAGGGCGTGGATCAAGTAACCAAATCTGTGATTTCATAGCAAATGCGTGGCTGCGTTCCTGCATAATTGAGGAACCCTCACCATAATCTTCACCCACTATGATCAAGGCTCCCCCTAAGACACCACCGGATGCCAGATTTGCCAGCGCATCAGAGGCAACATTTGTCCCTACTGTTGCCTTGAATGTCACAGCACCACGTAATGGATAGTTAACTGAGGCAGACAGTGTGGCAGCGGCAGTGGCTTCACTGGCACTGTTTTCAAAACGAATTCCATATTCAGACAGGATATCCTGTGCGTCAGCCAGAACATCCATCAAATGAGAAATGGGTGCTCCCTGATAACCAGCAACATAGGCAACACCTGATTCCAGCAGCGCTTTTGTGACAGCGAGTATGCCTTCTCCGCTGAAAACTTCGCCCTGCTTCAATCTTAATTTTTCCACTTCCTTAACGAAGGATCGTTCTGCCATGTCCACCTCGCATTTTATGCAAATTTTTTAATGTCACTGGGTTTCGAATTACATCGCAGCAACAGGGGAATAACTTCCCGGTAGATAACCGTATATTTATAAAAACGGTAATTGAGGGTGACTTAAGTGAAACCAATAAATAAGTTCAGGCAACTAGAAAGACGGGTATATGTATACACAATGGATTTCAAGATGCGTCGCGGCGGCAAGAGAGTGAGTCCCCGAGAGCATAGATAACTATGTGACCGGGGTGAGCGAGCGCAGCCAACAAAGAGACAGCTTGAAAGACGAAGTGTATAGTAGGAGTATGGAGAATATGAATTAATGATCAATACATGAACTATCATGCAATGGTTATTTATGCAGTAGCCGGATAGGTCATGCAAAGAATGGATATACGCTTCATCTTTCAATTTTCAATCACGAAATACAGCCACTACTACGGATATAGGAATATTGGCTATGAATTATCGCCATGAACACTGAAATACCCATTCATGAATATATTCACGATGATATAGCTTCCATTTAGAAAAAATGTGGATACTGCTTATCAGAACATTGTATATACCTTATGAATTTCGGGAGTTAATCAAAACTACGGCCTGAGAAACGACGGGTATGACGTTATGAGGTTTCTGATAATGACGAGCAATCCGTGGCACAACTATTACATTGATAATAAATACGTTGATAATAAAAGCTCCGATTCAAGGTGTACGGACTCCAGAGGTGCTGTATCTGCGATTGAGTCTCACCTCAGTTCTCCGGAACATCTGCTTTTTTCGTCCCGTGATCTTGATGAAACAAGATCAATGGTCGGGCGGGTGATGAAGCCCCATCAGCTTAATATACTGGGTAGCAGCCGAAGACTGAATGCCAGAATGTACTACATACCCTTTGGGGATTTTTCCATCAGCCGCCTGCATTATGGCGCAAATGTTGAAATTACACCGGGTGCGCTGGATTCCTTTTTTCTTATCCAAATGCCGTTATCAGGCTGCGCCTCAATTGAAAGTGGCGGCCAGTATATTGACTCAACCCCGAATCTGGCCTCGGTTCTCAGCCCGGATCAACATACTGCCATGCGCTGGAATGCTGATAACGATCAATTTATGGTGAGAATTTCCCGCTCATTACTGGAACGAACTCTTGTCGGGCAATTGGGGCATCCTCTGGATCAGCCATTGATATTTGAATTGGGATTCGAATGGCAACGATGCCAGACATGGCGCTGTCTGATGCTCTATCTGCTTGAATGTACAGTTCAGGTGCCAGACATCCTGCAATATAAGCTCATTACTAGTCAGATTGAACAATTACTTTCTGTCACCCTGCTTTCCGCACATCAACATAATTACAGCGGTGATCCCGCTAACCACAGAGGTTCTATCCGGCCACGGCATGTTCGTCGGGTACAGGAATATTTGCAGGCTCACGCCCACGAACCCATTACCGCTGAACAACTGGCTCAGGTCGCGGGAGTTAGTCTACGCAGCCTTTATTCCGGTTTCAGGGAATTTTTGGATATCAGCCCGATGCAATATTTACGCAATCTGCGCCTGGAACATGTCCGCACAGAATTACTTGCGGGAGAAGCAAGCAATGTTACGGGAGTTGCCCTGCGTTGGGGCTTTGCACATATGGGGCGTTTCAGTGCTGAATATAAAGCACGTTATGGAGAGACACCGAGTGAAAGTTTGCGCCGCGGATAAATACTGACAGCGGCCCAGAATGTGATGACTCCAGGCCATAAATTAAAGGTTACATAATTCGATATTTACTGCGGATATCCCTGATCTGAGATTTAAGTTGTCCACAGCCACCCAGAATTTCCGTACCATCGCTTTTATCTGATATGCAGCGGAAACCAGCTTCAGTAAGTGCTTTTGCAAAAGCCGGCATTTCTTCAGACGGATTCAGTATAATCCCATTTATACTGCTGACTTCGTTCAGGTATTTCAGTTTAATAATAAAGGTGTCTTTATCCACCAAGTCTTTTAACCGGGCTAAATCTTCCTGCGAGTCGTTTATTCCCTCCAACATCAGATAATTAACGATGACAGGAACGCCGGTGTTTTGATGGTAGGTTGCAAAATATTCAAGCAGATCTTTAGTGCTGAATTTTGCTTTTGACGGGATCAACATATCACGTTGTTCATCCGTGGTTGCATGGAGAGAAATGGAAATAGTATCCAGAGGAAGGTCATAAAGTTTATCTGCGGTATGGCGAATACCCACCGAAGTCAGTGTAACCCGATTAGCCAGTGATTGGCTTTTAAATTCAGTAACTGCTCCGCTGATCTCTTTTAGATTCAGCATCGGCTCACCCATACCAGCAAACAGAATCGTATTGAGTTCCTGATTATCTCCCAGTGATCCGGAATTTAATAAATGTTCTCGACATAATAAAACCTGTTGCACTATTTGTTCTGTCGTCATATTCCCCAATGGTTTCTGCCTGCCTGTTTCGCAGAACACACAGCCAACGGCACAACCATATTGGCTGGAAATACAAAGATAAGGCAAATGTTGTTCGGTATGCTTGAAGAAAGTGGATTCAACACTTTTTCTTAAGTCTGAATCACTTGCCGACAGTAAATATTTTTTAGAGCCGTTGTCTGACTCCACCACTTCACTAATTATCATCTTCATACCTTCTCAATCTTTTCAACACGGTAGCGCATGTCAGAGACCCTGCATATTTTCGTATTGGATAAAGTCAGATCAGATTGCATGACATCCTGATGTCTTAACCGGATCAATGAATAATTTTTTGAATTTCGTTCAGTTAAAGTGTGGGAAAATAACAAACATGACTACCCAATCATTTTTCGGGAGCATCGTTGTCGCGGGAAAAATAGGTTGTTTTGGCTACTGTGTTTTGTAAAGGCCACTGTTTTTTAAAGGTCACGCAAGAATCTTGGCATTGATTCTGTGGGCTAGTGATACCAGGACGTACTAACTCAGAAATTCTGGCCTCAGCTACTTCCTGAACTGGACGAAGGGATACAACGCATTAATCACAATCAGTATTTCTGTTTTAGCACAACCGAATGCAGCATAATATCATTCAGGGTTTTTCGGAAGGATTTTATGACAAAAACTCCATTTTATATCGATAGATAATTCCATTAATCTGATTATTAAAGGCTTTTACTTCTAAACCACGCTTGTAACGTTAATTTCACTCGAATCTATCGCCCTGCCCTCATCATGAATGGCAGGGATGAGCCGGCAATAGCTGTCAAATTATTCCCTTCTGGGTAAAGGTAACCCGTGTTGCTTCATTCAGATTCATAGCTTTCATAGCTTCCGGTGATACCCAGACAACTTCCTGAAACTCCTCGCAAATAACACTTTATTTTATATGGTTATTTATTTTAAGATACTCTGTAAAGGATAGAACGCAAGTACCAACATACTTTTTTTAGATTAATTATGCTAAGAATAAATTTTTTTAAGTTTTTTATTGGAAGTGAAATTTATTTTTATTAAATTATCTGATAATGATATATTTTTTTGAAAATTTAAATACTTTACGATGTTAAGCTTCTTGATTATTGTATTTTATTCTGATTGAATATTTAACTGATGATTTTCTTCAGGCTGTCTGTTAGTGTATTTACACATTAATACAATATTGGTTACATTAGTTTTACATGATGTGCTGGGAATTTTTCGATTGCTGAAATAAATGGAGAACTGCATGATAACGCTAAGGAATTGTTACAAAGAGGAAATTATTTTATATTGCTATATTTTCATTGAAGAATATAGCAATGACTTAATAAAAAACCATCAACTAAATCGGAAGCAAGCTTATAATAAAGCTGATAACATTATTAAATCATCATTTCCTGATTATCAACCTGAGAAAAACAATTCATTATACATTATTAATAAAAGCTTTTCAGAAAAATCATACAATATAGGGTATATTTGGATTTTAGAAACACCAGAAGAGAAATCCATATTTATTATGGACTTTTACATATTACAGAAATATAGAAATAAAAAGCTTGGTTTTGAATCACTACAGAAATTGATGTCAGAGGTTGAAATATTTGGTATTAAATCGGTCAACCTACGAGTCGAACCTGATAATATAGCTGCAATTCGGTTATATGAAAAAATTGGATTTTATGCTACAGGTATCAATATGTCTCGAAAAACCAACTAAAAGGATTTTAATAATAAATCTCAGAGAAATGAAGATATTAATAGTGAATATATTTCCTGAAATTAGATGGTTTTATTAATGGCACAGTGTTTATGTTAAAAACGGAGAGCATGAATCTGGGAGGGTCTATAAAGCTAAAGACCACAAGAGCATTAATACTGATATGCAAGTCGCTGATAGTATCACGGATACCCAGATTGTTTCAGCGGCTTGTTCTTTTATTCCGGCTGACAGGCTCGATAAGAATAATCGAGTAGAAAAGTACGGTTACAGCATAAACAACGATAGCGCTGGTGACCACTCTTGCTGATACCGTGTTTTTTAACGTCCTTTGTTTGCGTTTGGTGATAAAACCAACATCTTACTTCCACTGTGGCCATATATATTATTTTGCAAAAATAAGCATAATAGATAAAGAATAACACTCTGAATACGTGACTTTTTTCAGAAACAGGATGAATCCGACGAGTACACGAACAGTGAAATATTTAGTGTGGCATCAATAATTTTACCGATGTATTGATACCAAGTTTATATTAAAATACTAGATTTAATTAATTTCACTATTTTAATTGTGATTAACATCACAATAAAGAGACAAATAATAAGTTACAGAATAATGAGAGTATAATTATTATAACCTGATGAATCTTAAATTTAATAAAACGCAAAAAAGATGATTTTATTGCTATAGAAAAACAAAAGCAACCTTATACAACCAAGCAAAGGAGATAATAATGAAAGCGGTTATTTTCGATATGGATGGTGTACTGATTAATTCTGAACCACTATGGAAAAAATCTGGCATGCTAGTTTTAAATCATTATGGTGTTCCAGTGACCTATGATGAAATGTTTAATATGACAGGGATACCCGTACCAAGTATGGTAGACAAAGCCTGCCAGCTTTATCATAAAGATAATTTAAATAAATCGGAAATTGTAAAAGAGTTTTTCAATAAAGGGATTAAATCAATTCTTACAGAAAAACCAATTATGGATGGAGTAGTGGAGTGCTTAGAACGATTAGCGCAAAAAAATATTAAGATTGGTATTGCCTCTGCTTCTCCGTTATCCCTCCTGTTAAATATAGTCGAACAATGTGGTATCGCTAAATATTTTGACTATATCTCCTCAGCAGATGATATGCCATATAATAAGCCTCACCCAATGGTCTATCTCAATGCTGCGGAAAAATTAAATGTTTCACCTAAAGAATGCATAGGAATAGAAGATTCAAAAACCGGTATGATTGCAGTTAAAGCAGCCTCTATGAAGTGCGTGGTGATACCAAATAGTATTGAATACAATCACTCATACTGGGATGTTGCCGACTGGAAAATAAAAAATATGTCTGAATTGAAAAATATAATCTAACTACCCAGAACTAAACACAACCATCATTATTTCATGTGTATAGATAGATTCATTTTTTCAAATCATCTTAATATTATCAATATAAACTTTTTCCCATTATATATACCCAATATTTAATAACAACAAATCGGCGTCAGGTAACTATCTGACGCCAATAATAATTTATCTCAATTTTTTGAGTGAACAGCATTAAGGCGGCTCTCCAGCTTATCCAAAGCCTGTGTTGCCAGCCGGATGCTTCCAAGGGTGCAAATGCCCTGAACTTCCTGCTCTATTTCTTCAGGGGATAAAATACCTGTACAAAGTGTGTACACAATGCGAGTAATAAAGAGCTGATGTAACTCGTTCATCGGCATGTCGAGCTGTTCAGGATCAAGCTCAGGAGCCTGTACACTGGATGGTATGTCTTTACGGAGATGCTCAGCCTGAAATACCGATTCAAAACTCGCAGCTGCCCGTATGCGATCACCTAACCACCAATTCGATGCCGGAATTCCCTGCCATTGCAACAAGGTTGAAAGAAATGATGTGGCATCATATTGCCGTCCTTCTTGCGCTGAGCGGAAAACCGTCGAATTCTCTATCCAGGGTGAAATGAGCACCGTCGGGACACGTACCCCAAGCAAATCAAAGCCAAAACCTCTCTCAGTATCATTACGATAAGCATTATTGGTGTAGGGAGGTGGAACGTGATCATAGATACCACCATGCTCATCGAAAGTGATTATCAGCAGTGTCTGATCGAAGTCGGGTCCCTGACGTAAAGCATTGTAGATGTCCGCTACCATTTTTAAGCCGGGTACCATATCTGAAGGAGGATGACAGGAGTTAGGAACCATGCCTGATGAATTTCCAACCCATGCGGGTTCAATAAAACTGAACGCGGGTAATGTGCCTGCTTTGGCTGATGATATGAATTCGCTGATATCCGTGTTGTAATGGTCAGTTTTCTGATCGACTTCGCCGATATGCCCCTTTAAAAACAGTTGGTTGGTATATTGCAGGTTTCCCCATGTCGCGTGGTAATAAAGTTTCCAGTCCTTAATACCGTGAGCCCATAACACATCCCAGACTGAGGGGCGACGAGGAGATTTAGGCCACGAAATATAGATTTCTCCGGAATCGAAATTCTCCGTTTTGCTGAAAGATGATCCTGTTAGCGAGAAAGCCCGATTCGGGTCAGTAGGGCCAGGCAAAGAGCAGAACCAGGTATCGGAAACCGCATATTGTTTCGCCAACAGACTCAGTGGTTCCAGCATACTAGGATCGTAATAATCCATGACCTCACTGGGCGATTTCCCACTGAAACTATAGCTCTTGACGAAACCTTTCATTTCTGGAATATGCCCAGCACCGGGCTTAGTTCCATCAAATAATTGTTGAATAATACCTGAGTATGTATGATCGGGATCACTTCTTGGGTAGTCCACACTGTGTACGGAGAATTTGGTTTGATAGTAGCGGTGACCATTTTTATCCGCATTCCAATTCGTATTACTGGCTCCATCAAAAGGCTTATCAGACCCAATAAATTTCCCGACTTTACCCTCGGTATAAAGATCACCAAACATATGGTCTAAGGAGCGATTTTCCAGCATCAGATAAACAACTTTTTTGATCCGTTGCCGCATCCAGGGAATTGTTCCCGGGCCATCCTCTCCGCCCTGTACTCCTGTTGGCAATTCTAATGGAACAAGGGGTGTTATACCGAACAGTACGGTGTCGGCAGGTAATACATTCTTCCAGACGGTGATCGTTTTTGCAAGTAAACCCGGATGTGCCAGTGTTGGATCAACAGGCCAAAGAGTAATATCGAGGGAATCAGGATCCCAGCCGACAATTCTGTCACCCAGCGTGCAAAGTTTCGTGCTCGGGTCAATTTTCCACTGCATACCGGGAATTTGTGGATTCGGCAGAATATCAGAGGCACTTCCACCGTCAAACATCCACGTCCTGCATTGCCCATCACTTCTGTCCCGGCTGACGACATAACCGGCAACGGGTATTAAATCCGCATTCTTGATTGTTTGCCAGTGCCCGGTAATATTCTGTGGACTATCGGCAGTAAGCATCAATGTATTACTGAATGGATCGAAACGCCGACATTGATAGGCACCGGTATCTGGCTTGTATAACAGCAAATAATTACCTAAAGGAATAATTTCTGTCGAAGGATCCAACTCAGCACTCAGATCTCCTTGTGTTATCAGAGACGGCAGAAAATCCGCCTGAGAGATATCGACTTGCCACAAACGGAACTGGTTGGATGCGATTTCCCTGTCGATAACATAGTTACCAATGGGAATAAGTTGATGCCCTGATTTTACTGTCTGCCAATTGCCTGACTTAACTAAATGAAGCTCAGCAGTATCAGAATTAATAAACTGGTAAAGATTCCAGTCACCGGTTGAGGGTGTCCATTGGACAAGGAATTCATATGTAAGTGACATTGAACTTTCTCTCTATTGTGTGTTAGTCAGGTAATAGCATCTTTTATTTAAGACATTTGATGCTATTTAAAATGATTTTTAATAAACATTTTCATTCAATTTATTGTTTTTATTAAATGTAATTTAAGGTCGTTAGCCCAAGGTTATTTTTAATGGAAAATTCATTTGTTTAAATTAAAAGTATAGTTGCAAATATAAAAACACAAAAATAAACAATAAAAAAAGAGAGATTACTTTATTCAGATTTCTATAAATGAATATATTAAATGCTTACCAATCTATTAAAATAAATAGATTTTTAACACTCAAAGCCAATGCAATAGATGTAAAAAGAAATATATTAATAGTTATATACACAATGGATTTCAAGATGCATCGCGGCGGCAAGGGAGTTCATCCCCAGGAGCATAGATAACTATGTAACTGGGGTGAACGAGCGCAGCCAACAAAGAAGCAACTTGAAAGACGAAGTGTATATCACACCTCATCCACCTGAGTGGGAAATGGTGGGGTAACTTCCTGAACCCCACCACTTGGCAAAACTACCCTAACGGGCAATTGCCACACTTGATTTGATATGTTTAAGGTGGACAACAATCGTAAAGGTCACAACGACCAATAATGACCATGCCCCCCACTTCCCTGCATGAACAACAGACCAAGCGCCTAATTGATTAGGATATTGCCAAACCCCAAAAAAGGTGCCGAAGTTTTCCGCTAACCAGATAAAAAAACCAATTAATATAAACGCTAATAACAGTGGCATTTTTCGTTCTTTATCCAATGGCGTATAAAAAATAGTGCCACGGGCATACAACCCAAAAATAAAAGCCGTCAAGTACCAGCGATAATCATCAATATAATGATGGCTAAAGAAGTTGATATAAATAGCCAGAGCTACCAATGTTGCCATCCAGTACGGTGGATAATGCTCAATGCGCACTTTAAAGAAGCGCCATGATTGTATAATAAAACTCCCGACAGCGGCATACATAAAACCTGTAAACAACGGGACTCCCCAAAGTTTAGTGAATGCAGCATCAGGATATTGCCATGAACTGATAGAAGCTGATGTTTTAAATAACTCCATGATAAAACCAACTAAGTGGAATACACATATCGCTTTAAATTCATCCCATGTTTCAAGTTTAAATCGTATTAACAATGCCTGAAAGGCTACTGCAAAGACCAACAGCACATCATAACGCGGTATACCCAAGATACCTTTTGCCGGCACTAAAAATAAAGCTAGAAAGAAGAAACCGGCAAATAAACACGAACGGGCATTAATCAAACCAAAAAAAAGAAACTCTAAAATAAACCGTTTAACACCGGTGCTATTATTGGGCTTATGCTCCATTAATATTTTGTCAATTCTATTCAGAACATTAAGTTTCTGGTACATACTTTCCATTCAATTAACCTATTGTTGTTAATTCACTACAGTAATCCCTATTTCACATCACGAATTCTAACAAAATATGGTATGTTATACACTTCGTCTTTCAGGTTGCTTTTTTATTATCTGCACTCGCTCACCCCTACCACCGCGATACAACTTGAAATCCATTGTGTATAAAGAGCTAATATTGATTTTTCTGGTAATCTCCTGCTCTTTTATCCCGAATGACAGGCTTAACCGTTGTATTCGTAAGGCTCACTAAAACAGAAATCACAGACTTCCTTACAAACATTTCTCATCTATTTAATCTTCAATCAGCAAAAACCGCTATAGTACTGCACTAAAAGCAGCCGCTTCCAAGCATACGTATTATTTATTTTCCGATAACAAGGAGAAGTAACACCGTGAAATGGAATAAAGTTTTTATACTATTATTTCCGGTCAATAGACCAAACAGGCCCAGAGATCCTCTGTTACCAACCAGTGAAGTATTCAAAAGAAAATACCGGATACCTGAGGCACATTCCTTTGCCACAAAAACGATTTCCGGCTATCAGTGTTTACCTCCTCCTCACAGTCAATTTTCTCAACCTGCGGATAAGCCCTTTGCTCAGTGCGATCTTAATTCAAAATTAATCGTCGTTGCTCATGGTTCAGATCATGGCAACCGAATTTATCACGAAGAGTTTGGTGGGCTTGATGGTGCATCATTTGCTCGTATGCTTATCGACTATGGGCTAACTCAGGTTGGTTTGATATCAATGAAAGCCTGTCAGGCGGGTAAAGGTGAATTCTTGCCTACACTTGTTCAGACGCTAATAGAGGAAGGAGTAAAAATTGGCTGGGCAATAGGATACAAGTCAAATATAAATTTACAGGACGACTCTATCACTACATCATGCTGGGATGTATTTACCCGTCCCTGGCACAAATTGCCGGATAGTCAAAGAGTTCGGATTCAGCAGGGAAATGCTTTTGTCCCTATTCCAAATAGTAATCGATTTAAGTATCGATGATTAATAATTTAAAAGTTTTCAATAAATAATCCTGATTATCCCTGCCATGAAATAATTATCAAATCTATTTTTGTTGCCAGAAAATAAATAACCAACACGTTAAAAAAACAAAGATGATAACTTGATGTAAATCAATTTAATCATTATTGACGAAACGAAAAGTACCAGCCCATTCCAATATATCCAGCATGAAAATAGTTATAGCGAATAAAAAATAATATATCCCGCAACCAAAATGACCAGAAAAACTTCATAATCATGAGTTATGATCATGCAGTAATAAATAAAAACAGAATCATTCACTGATAAACATTAACTATTTTTCATGAGGAAGGATGTTGAAAGATTGCGAGATTATCTGTAATGATACCATGATGAATTATACCCACTAAGTCGTAAATGACAGTTTGAAATATTACGGAATCAATTACAAATAACTTGTAAACGGAATACATTCGTATAATTTATTATGAGAGCATTTAAGGGTTCTTTGAATTCGGGTTTTTATCCTCTTCACCCTTCTCAGGAGGATGTATTTTACGAGCAGGCACTTTATGAAAATAGTCCGATACACAGCCTTAGTTGGTATACGTCATTAGAAGAAAATATTGATATAGCGATTTTACAAAAAGCATGGGATCTACTGCACCAGCATATTGATACATTACGCTTGCGGATAGCAATAGATTCAGATAATGAGGCTATACAATATATTCCGGATCAGAGTAAACCCGAATTAATCAGGTACCATGATGCCACAATGCAGCCTGAACCCGAAACGCATGCTCTTACCTGGATGCGGCAACAAACCTATATCCCCGTCAATTACTTAAAGACAACACCCTATCAGGTGACATTAATCCGGCTGAATAATGAAAAATGTTATTTATTCACGCTATTCCATCACATTATGATAGATAGCGTTGGATTATATCGGCTTCATGAGTATATCTATCAGTTATACGGCTGCCTTAAACAAGGTATATCGACAGCATGGCTATCAGATATTCCGCAATATTTAACATCGATAGAGAACGCAAGGGATTATTTAAATAGTATTCATTATAAGAATGATAAAAATTATTGGATTGACTTTTTAAGAAAAAAAGAAATACATCACTTACCCCCTCACTATAAAAATAATGAAACCGGTTATCACTTCCTGATACTGCCCTTTTCAGCTAAAGAAAGTTTACTGGCTTTTTGTCGTCAACATAAAACGAATTTGCTGGCTGTCTTTTCCAGCCTTGTCACCATCATGATGGCTGAACTTACAGGGCAAAAAGAGCTGATTTTTAATACCATTACACATGGCAGAAGAACAGAAACAGAGAAATATGTCGTTGGTATGCAGGCCAATACGTATCCCGTACATTGCCATATTTCGCCAACATCCAGTGTCATTGAACAAATCAGAGAGATGGAAACGGCTCTGAAAAACAGTTACAGACACAGCCAGTTCCCTCAATCACACCTTGCCCGGCTAGCAAGTCAACAGGGTTTTTCTTTACCCGGTATTTTTATTGCCTACGACCGTTATTCAGCATCAGCCACTGAAATTAACCAGAATCAGCATTGCCATATTGATGGAATATTTAATATTTATCCCATCGCATTCCGCCTGAAAGATCACGGTTATAATCAGGAATTAAAAATAACGGTAGATTATTTGCAGGCCTATTTTAATGATGCCGATATTCAAAATGCGCTTGAGCGACTGAAAAATTTATTAGCTGCTATCATTGAGACGCCTTCTGTTCCAGTCAATGAGTTACCTATTTTATTAGAGCAGGAACGTCAAACATTATTATATCTCCAAAAACAAGCTGATATCGCGTATCCACAGGATAAAACCCTACAACAACATTTCGAAGCTCAGGCAGCCATCAGGCCGGATAATGTGGCGGTCATGTTTGAGGATGAAACGCTGACCTATCGCCAGTTAAATGAACGAGCGAATCAACTCGCAGTTGTTATTCGTGAACGTTATCAGCAGCAGCATAATCAACCGATGCCGGCTGAGACACTGGTTGCAATCTATCTGGAACGCAGCACAGAAATAGTGATCAGTATTCTGGCAGTATTGAAAGCAGGCGGCGCTTATGTGCCTGTCTCACCGGATTATCCATCGGAACGGGTTCGGTTTATTCTGGAAGATACCAGCTCTTTCTGTGTGATCACTCAGCAAAAATACCTGTCAGTGTTGAGCGAATGTGCACCGGCACAAACTGTTCTGATTGCCGTAGATGACCGCAGCGTGACCGAAAATTGCTCCACGGAAAATCTGCTATGCGCTGGGCAGGCCACTAATCTGGCTTATGTTATCTATACCTCCGGCACCACCGGGCAGCCAAAAGGCGTGTTACAGACACATGGAAATGTCGCCCGTTTATTTGCCAGTACACAGGCAGACTATCAGTTTAATCAGGATGATATCTGGGTGCTGTACCATTCCTACACCTTTGATTTCAGCGTCTGGGAATTATGGGGAGCACTACGCTATGGCGGGTGTATCATTATTCCGACAGCAGAGTGCACCAAGGATTTTGAACAATTCAGCCGTCTCTGTTCTGCACGGAATGTCACGGTACTGAATCAGACTCCGGGGGCGTTTTATGCCTTTATTGAGGCTTCATTAAAAGCCAACGTTGAATTTCCTCATCTTCGCTATGTCATCTTTGGTGGTGATAAACTGAATCCGGTACAACTGAAACCCTGGTGGGATCATTATGGCGATCAGGCTCCTGCCCTCATCAATATGTATGGGATCACCGAAACCACTGTCCATGTAACCTATAAAAAATTAACTCAGAGTGATGCAACCGCAGTCTCCTGCATCGGGCGACCACTGCGTGATATGTCTGCCTATATCCTGAATCATTCAGGGCAGCTTGCCCCTATTGGCGCGCCCGGTGAGCTATATATCGGCGGTGCCGGACTGGCGCGGGGCTATTTAAACCGGCCGGAATTAACGGCTGAACGTTTTGTGGAAAACCCATTTGCCACGGATAAGGACAAAGAATACGGTTACACCCGCTTGTATAAAACCGGCGACTTAGCCCTCTGGCTACCAAACGGGGAACTGGAATATCTGGGGCGTAATGATTTTCAGGTCACAATCCGCGGTTATCGCATTGAACTGGGGGAAATTGAAAGTGCGCTCGCTTCGCATCCACAGGTAAAACAGGCGGTAGTGATTGATCGCGAATATGAAGGCAATAAGGTTCTGGTCGCTTATCTGGTTAGCCCTGAAAAATCTTCAGATGAGGCGTTAATCAGCCACTTATCTGCCCTCTTGCCTGACTATATGCTGCCTGCCAGCTTTACATACACTGAATCCATCCCACTGACCCAGAACGGTAAAGTCGATCGACGGGCATTACCAGAACCCGCTTTCGGCAATAAAGCCGGTTCTGTTTCCCCGCGTAATGAACTGGAATCCCGGCTTTGTGATCTTTGGCAGACTATTCTGGGCGTGAAACAGGTAGGAATTGAAGATAATTTCTTCCGTCTTGGCGGGAATTCTTTGACAGCCATTAAGCTGATCAGCGCCATTCGCCAGCAATTAGCGCTGGAAGTTTCATTAAGTCAGATTTTTGAGTTTAAAACCATTGCCGGGCTTTCAGCACAGATGCAGAAAGCGACCGGTATGGTTATTGCTCATATTGAGCAGGAACGTTATCCGCTGTCATTCGCTCAGGAACGAATGCTGTTTATCGAACGTTTTGAGCAGGGAACTTATGTCTATCATGTTCCTTATCTCGTACAACTGGATGACAATACGGACCTGTCATTATTAGAAATTTCGATTAATCAAGTGGTTGATCGTCACCCGATCATGAAGACGGTGTACCGTACCGATGCTCACGGGCATGAATATCAACAAGTACTGGCAGAAAACCTCAAACTCAGATCACAATCCTGTCAGGATATGCATACTCTTTTACAATCAGTACGCGGCGAAATCGCCACCCCGTTTGATCTGGTCACTGAGCCAAGTCTACGTTTGTGCCACTATCAAGTGGCTGAAAGCCATTACTTATTGTTCCTTTGGCATCATATTGCCACTGATGGCTGGTCTACCGATATTTTTACCACCGAACTGGCAGAAAATTATCACGCACTTCTGCAAGGGCGGGAAAGCCAATTACCGGCGCTGGAGATCGGCTATGGTGACTATGCACGATGGCAACGGGAATATTTACAGGGCGAAGTACATGCACAACAACTGGCTTACTGGCAACATACGCTAGCAGGCTTTGAAACACTGGATTTACCAACAGACTACCCCAGACCGGCACAAGTCAGTTATCAGGGCCGGGATTGTACATTTACGCTGAACCCCGTCCTTTCCGAACAGTTACGGGCGCTGGCCAAAACGGAAGGAACGACTCTGTACACCGTTCTGCTCAGTGCCTTTTATGTCATGCTGGCGAAGCTATCCGGGCAGAATGATATCGTGCTGGGAACCCCGACAGATAATCGCCATCATACCCAGACTCAGCCTCTGATGGGCATGTTCATCAACTTACTGCCATTGCGGGCACAGTTAGAACAGACCGACAGTGTAAAAACACTGATAGGGCAAATTCATAAAGTCATTGCCGGTGCCAAAAATCATCAGGACATGCCATTTGAACAACTGCTTGACGCACTGGTGATGGTACGGGATACCGCCCGCCACCCGATTTTTCAGGTTATGTTTGGCTTACAGAGTTTTGGGGAAAGCCTGACAGACAACCCTGCACTGCCGTTCAGTCCGGTTGATCTGGATGAGTCTTTATACAGCCCGGCTAAATTTGATTTGAGCCTGTTCTTATCGGATGGACAGGCCTGTCTTACCGGTTGCCTCAATTATGCCGTCAGTCTGTTTAGTGAAAACACTGCCGGACGATTGGCTGACTATTATCAACGTGTGCTGGCGGCTTTTGTCGAAGACCACCAGCAAACGCTGGCTAACATTAACATCCTGTCAGAGCAGGAATGTCAGACTCTGTTGCATCACTGGAATCAGACCGATGCGCCATATCCACAGGATCAAACACTGCAACAACTGTTTGAAACTCAGGTGGAAAAAACACCGGATAATGCAGCGCTGGTATTTGAAGGCCAAACTCTGACTTATCGTCAGCTGAATGAACGGGCGAACCAACTGGCCTGTGTTATTCGGGCATGTTACCGACAGCAGCATAATGAAGAGTTACAGGCAGATATGCCGGTAGCACTCTATTTCGATCGCAGCCCGGAAATGGTCATCAGCATGCTGGCGGTACTGAAGGCAGGTGGTGCTTATGTTCCCATTTCACCCGCCTATCCTGCCGAACGGGTCCAGTTTATTCTGGCTGATACCGCGGCATTCTGCATACTGACTCAGCAACATTATCTGACAACACTGGCAACATATTGTCAGGCACTGCCTGAACAACCGACACTGATTGCATCAGATGACCAGACCATCACCGCAGATCAGCCTGTAGAAAATCCGGCACGGATCAATACCTCCACCGATTTGGCTTATATCATCTATACCTCCGGCACAACCGGGCAGCCCAAAGGGGTCATGATTGAGCACAACAATGTGGCTCATATGGCGGCTGCGCAAACAAACATTCTGGATACCTCGAACATAAAGAAAGCCTTAATGTTTGCTGCCTACGTGTTTGATGGTTCAGTTTTTGAATTATTCCCCTGCCTATTCAGAGGGATCACGCTTTACCTTTGCAGTGAAACAGAACGGAATGTCATTTCAGTTGCCCAACTCATTCAACGTGAAGGTATCGAAGCGGCAGCTTTACCCCCCGCTATGCTGAAATTACTGACTGATGCTGAATTGCCTTCTTTGCGGGTATTGGTGACAGCGGGAGAAGCACCGTCCTCCGATTTCATTAAACACTTCAGCCAAACCAGCCGTGTACTGAATTCTTACGGCCCGACAGAAGTCACGGTGTGTGCGACTGAAAAGCAGTTTCAGCATGGGGATATCCCGGCTAATATCGGCAAAGCCATTAATAACGTCCGCCTTTACGTCCTTGACGAACAAGGTCATTTATCTCCTGTCGGCACACCGGGCGAGCTGTATATAGGCGGAGCCGGGCTGGCGCGGGGGTATTTAAACCAGCCTGAACTGACCGCTGAACGTTTTGTGCCTAATCACTTTGCCACCGCAGAAGACCGAACCAAAGGATATACCCGCCTGTACCGAACCGGAGATTTAGTCCGCTGGCTACCAAATGGTGAACTGGAATATCTGGGACGCGATGATTTTCAGGTCAAAATCCGTGGCTATCGTATTGAACTGGGGGAAATTGAACGGGCACTGACTTTGCACCCACAGGTAAAACAAGCGGTAGTCATTGATCGTGAACATGACGACAACAAAACGCTGGTTGCTTATCTGGTTATCGATGGCGAACTTACCTATGAGGTATTAATCCGTCATTTATCCGCCCGATTACCTGAATATATGCTGCCAGCCTGCTTTAACCGTATTGATGCAATCCCTTTAACAGTGAATGGCAAAGTGGATCGCCGGGCATTACCGGAACCGGTTTTCGGCAATAAAATGGGATACGTCGCCCCCCGTAATGCACTGGAAACCCAGCTATGTACCATTTGGCAGGATGTTCTGGGATTGGAACAGGTGGGCATTGAAGATAATTTCTTCCATATCGGGGGGAACTCCCTGACCGCCATTAAGCTGACTGCGGCTATTCATCGTATTCTGGCAACTGAAATCTCACTCAACCAGCTGTTTGAGCTGAAAACCATTGCAGAGCTGGCAACGCAAATGAGGGAGAAGAGTTATACCGTTATCCCTCATCTGGCACAGGCGCACTATCCTTTATCCTTTGCGCAGGAGCGCATGTTATTTATCGAACAATTTGAACAGGGCAGCAATGCTTATCATGCGCCTTATCTGGTTCAATTGGATAACGACATTAGCCTCCCTTTATTGGAGGCTGCCATCAATCGGCTGGCTGAACGTCATTCCGTGATAAAAACAGTCTACCGTCCTAATGATGAAGGCCAGATTTACCAACAGGTGCTGGACAGGGATCTGAAGATAACCTCCCAATCCTGCGAAAATATGGACGAACTACTGAATGCTGCACGCACTGAGATAGCACGCCCATTCAACCTGACTACAGAACTCAGCTTGCGTTTATGTCACTATCAAGTAGCTGACAGCCACTATTTACTGCTGTTATGGCACCATATCGCTATTGATGGCTGGTCTATCGCTATTTTTATGGCGGAACTGGCAGAAATTTATCAGTCCTTACGGGATAACCGTACCTGCCAGCTCACACCTCTGGAAATCACTTACGGTGATTATGCTGTCTGGCAGCGTGACTACTTACAGGGTGACAGATATGAGCATCAACTGAATTACTGGCAACAAACGCTGGCAGGTTATGAACCGCTGGCTTTGCCTGCTGACAATCCCAGACCTGCTCAAGTCAGTTATCAGGGACGGGACTTCAATTTTGTACTGGACACCCGGCTTTCGGAACAGTTGCGGACACTGGCAAAAAAACAGGAAACCACCCTCTATACCGTGTTGCTCAGTGCCTTTTACGTCACGCTGGCGAAACTCTCCGGACAGGACGATATCGTTCTGGGGACACCGACGGATAACCGCCACCATGCCCAGACGCAGTCTCTGATTGGGATGTTCGTTAACTCGCTGGTTTTAAGGGCACAACTTGAACAAACCACCAGCGTAGAAAACCTGATTCAGCAGATCCATCAGTTAGTTGCCGAAGCTAAAGCACATCAGGATATACCGTTTGAACAGTTGCTTGAAATACTCGGCATTGAACGCGATACCTCGCGCCATCCGATTTTTCAGGTGATGTTCGGCTTACAAAATCCCGAAGAAAGTCTGCCACAGGGAACGCCTCTGCCATTCAGTCCGGTAATACTGGAAGAGCCTCTGTACAGCCCCGCTAAATTTGACCTGCATCTGTATTTATCCGATGGACAAAGCGGGATTTACGGCTGTCTGAATTATGCGGTCAGTCTGTTTAATGAAACGACCATTATGCGGCTGGCAGATATTTATCAACGGGTACTGGTGGCTTTTGTGGCAGACCAGAAACAGCCGCTATTCAGGCTGGATATCCTGTCGGGGCAGGAGCGCCATACTCTGCTGCATCGCTGGAATCAGGCTGAGATGGACTATCCGCAGGATAAAACCCTGTCGCAGCTGTTTGAGGCTCAGGCAGACAAAACCCCAAATAATGTGGCACTGATATTTGAGGACGAAACGCTGACCTATCGCCAGTTAAACGAACGGGCAAATCAACTTGCAGTTGTGATCCGTGAGTGTTATCAGCAACAGCATCATCAACCGATGCCGGCTGATACGCTGATTGCGCTCTATCTGGCTCGCAGCCCAGAAATGGTGATCAGTATTCTGGCAGTCCTGAAAGCGGGAGGCGCTTATGTGCCCGTTTCACCGGAATATCCGCCTGAACAAGTCCGGTTTATTCTGGAAGATACCCAGACTCCGTGTGTAGTGACTCAGCAACGGCATTTAGAAGCACTGAAAGCATGTACACAAACAGAGATGGAACAGCCCGTTCTGATTGCGGCTGATGATCCGGCTGTGACACAAAACCCGTCAACGGAGAATCTGGCATTCACGCATCAGGCAACCGATCTGGCCTATGTTATTTATACCTCCGGCACCACCGGGCAACCAAAAGGCGTGTTGCAGACGCATGAAAATGTCGCCCGCTTATTTGCCAGCACACAGGCAGATTACCAATTTGACCAGAATGATATCTGGGTGCTGTATCATGCTTACACTTTTGATTTCAGTGTCTGGGAATTATGGGGGGCATTGCTCTATGGCGGACGCCTGATTATCCCGACTATTGAGTGCACCAAAGATTTTAACCGGTTCAGCCGCCTTTGTTCAGATCAGAACGTCACCGTTCTGAACCAGACACCGGGCGCATTTTATGCCTTTATTGACGCGGCATTAAATATAAAAGCAGAATTCCCTCGCCTTCGTTATGTGATCTTCGGTGGCGATAAACTAAATCCGGCACAACTGAAACCCTGGTGGGATCATTACGGCGATCAAACTCCTGCCCTCATCAATATGTACGGGATCACCGAAACCACTGTTCATGTGACCTATAAAAAATTAACCCAAAATGATGCCACAACAGTCTCCTGCATCGGGCGGCCACTTCGTGATATGTCTGCCTATATTCTGAATCAATACGGACAGCTGGCCCCGATTGGTACACCGGGCGAACTGTATATCGGTGGCGCAGGACTGGCACGGGGCTATTTAAACCGACCAGAACTCACCGCTGAACGTTTTGTGCAGACTCCTTTTGCCTCGGAGAAAGACAAAGAACGCGGTTACAACCGCCTGTATAAAACCGGCGACTTAGCCCGCTGGCTGCCAAATGGGGAGCTGGAATATCTGGGACGTAACGATTTTCAGGTTAAGATCCGGGGTTATCGTATTGAGCTGGGTGAAATCGAAAGCGCTCTTGCTTCACATCCACAGATAAAACAGGCAGTCGTGGTTGATCGCGAATATGACGGCAACAAAACGCTGGTCGCTTATCTGGTCATCAATGGTGAACTTGCAGATGATGCATTAACCCGTTATTTATCCTCCCGTCTGCCTGAC
Source organism: Xenorhabdus sp. KJ12.1 (assembly GCF_963876495.1). NCBI lineage: Bacteria > Pseudomonadati > Pseudomonadota > Gammaproteobacteria > Enterobacterales > Morganellaceae > Xenorhabdus > Xenorhabdus sp. KJ12.1. Next base: position 14,111 of record NZ_CAWNQH010000063.1, on the reverse strand, counting down.
TATATGCTGCCTGCCAGCTTTACCTCCATTGAGGCAATTCCTCTGACCAAAAACGGTAAAGTCGATCGTCGGGCATTACCGGAGCCGGTTTTCGGCAATAAAACCGGTTATGTTGCTCCCCGCAATGCGCTGGAAGCTCAACTGTGTTCCATTTGGCAGGATGTTCTGGGGCTGAAACAGGTGGGGATTGAAGATAATTTCTTCCGTATCGGCGGGAACTCCCTGACCGCTATTAAACTGACCGCCGCGATCCGCCGCATACTGACAACTGAAATCTCGCTGGCACAACTCTTTGAGCTGAAAACCATCGCAGGTCTGGTCACGCAGATGGAGAAGCAGACTTATACGGTTATTCCGCATCTGACCCTGAATCGTTATCCCTTATCCTTTGCTCAGGAGCGGATGCTGTTTATCGAGCAGTTTGAACAAGGATCCGATACCTACCATATTCCTTATCTGGTTCAGCTGGATGATGAAACCTGTCTGCCTGTATTAGAAACCGCCATTAATCGGCTGGCTGAGCGCCATTCAGTAATAAAAATGGTGTACCAACCTGATAATAACGGCCAGATTTATCAGCAGGAAATGGATTGCAATCTGGTTATTCAATCCCGGTCCTGTGAGACGATGGAAACGCTGCTGAGTACCGTGCAGGCTGAAATAGCCACACCATTTGATCTGTCTGATGAACCTAGCCTGCGCTTGCGTCACTATCAGGTCACTGGCAGACACTATTTATTGCTGTTGTGGCACCATATCGCCTTTGATGGCTGGTCTGCCGATATTTTCATCAATGAACTGGCGGAGATTTACCCTGCCCTACGGGATGGCCGTGACTACCAGCTTACACCTCTGGAGATCAACTACGGAGATTATGCCGTCTGGCAACGCCATTATTTACAGGGTGCAAACTATGAACAACAGCTTGCTTACTGGCAACAAACGCTGGCGGGTTATGCTTCACTGAATTTACCCACTGATTACCCCAGACCTGCGCAGGTAAATTATCAGGGGCAGGATTTCAGTTTTGAACTGGATATCCCCCTCTCAGAACAGTTGCGGACACTGGCAAAATCACAGGAAACCACTCTTTATACCGTGTTGCTGAGTGCCTTTTACGTCACGCTGGCGAAACTCTCCGGACAGGACGATATTGTTCTGGGAACGCCAACGGATAACCGCCACCATGCCCAGACTCAACCTCTGATTGGCATGTTCGTGAACTCGCTGGTTTTAAGGGCACAACTTGAACAAACCACCAGCGTGGAAACGCTGATTAAGCAGACGCATCAACTAGTGAGCGAAGCCAAAGCGCATCAGGATATGCCGTTTGAACAACTTATTGATGCCCTGAACCTTGAGCGTGATACTTCACGTCACCCGATTTTTCAGGTGATGTTCAGTGCTCAGAGTGAACCTCAGTCAAGCGAAATCCATCTGCCATTTTGTTCGGTAACTCTGGATAAACCGCTATACAGCCCTGCCAAGTTTGACCTGAGCCTGTTTTTATCCGACGGGAAAACCGGCATTACGGGTTGCCTTAATTACGCGATCAGCCTGTTTAACGAAAATACGATCACGCGGCTGGCAGCCAGTTATCAGCGGGTACTAAGCGCTTTTGTGGCAGATCAGCAACAAGCCTTATCCAGCATTGATATTTTATCTGCGCAGGAGAGATATACCCTGCTACACGGCTGGAACCAGACGGCTGCCCCATACCCGCAGGATAAAACCCTGCCACAACTGTTTGAAGCTCAGGCCCACCAACATCCCGAAGCCATCGCCGTTATCTTTGAAGACCAAAGCATCAGCTACAGCGAACTCAACCGACGAGCCAATCAACTGGCTCATCATCTGATTGCACTGGGGGTACGCCCTGATGACCGTGTCGCTATTTGCCTTGAACGCAGTTCGGAGATGATTGTGGGATTACTCGCTATTCTCAAGGCAGGCGGGGCATATGTGCCGCTCGATCCAACCTACCCGACGGAACGGCTCAGCTTTATGCTGGCGGATTCGGCACCGGTCGCCCTGCTGACTCAAACCACACAGGCGGATAAATTATCCGGCTCCGTCACCACGGTATTGCTCGATGAGCAGGCTCAATTCCTTGCTACTCTGCCGGATACAAATCCTGATACGCAGGCCTTAGGACTGACATCACGCCATCTGGCTTATGTCATTTACACATCCGGCTCTACCGGGCAGCCAAAAGGCGTAATGGTGGAGCATCGCAATGTTTTACGCCTGATTATTAATAATGGCTTTGCTGACATAAACTCTGCTGACTGCGTTGCTCATTGCGCTAACCCATCATTTGATGCCGCTACATGGGAAATCTGGTCTGCCCTACTTCACGGCAGCCGCTTGTATATTGTGTCTTCATCGGTCTTGCTCGACCCTCTTCGTTTCCGCGATATCCTGATTAAAGGTAAAGTGACCGCGTTATGGCTCACCGTAGGCTTGTTTAACGAGTACCTTGATCCTCTACTTCCGGTCTTCGGACAACTACGCTATTTACTTGTCGGGGGCGATGTTCTAAATCCGCAGAAAATAAAACAGGTACAGTTGGCAGAAACCTCACCTGCTCACCTGATTAACGGCTATGGCCCAACAGAAACAACCACCTTTGCCGCCACTTATACAATGACGGAAACGGTTGATGTAACTCAATCTATCCCTATCGGTCGTCCGATTGCCAATACCCGGATTTATTTACTCAACTCAGATGAACAACCCGTGCCCATTGGGGCAATCGGAGAACTTTACATTGGCGGAGATGGCGTGGCTCGGGGTTACCTGAACCAGCCTGCACTGACAGCAGAGCGGTTCCTGACCGATCCGTTCTCTCCGGAACCGAACGCCCGTATGTACAAAACCGGCGATCTCGCCCGCTGGTTACCGGACGGCAATATTGAATACCTTAGCCGCAACGATTTTCAGGTGAAGCTACGCGGGTTCCGTATTGAACTGGGCGAAATCGAAAACGCCCTGACCGCCCACCCACAGGTAAAACAAGCCGTCGTCATTGATCGGGAACATCACAATCATAAGGTGCTGGTCGCGTATCTGGTGACAGAAGGTACACTGTCCAATGACAGCCTGATGGAATATCTCTCTTCCCGCTTGCCGGAATATATGCTGCCTGCCAGCTTTAGCATTATTGAATCTATTCCGCTGACGCTGAACGGCAAAGTGGATCGCCGTGCCCTGCCAGAGCCAATCTGGAGCGTTCAGGAGCACTATATTGCGCCTCGTAACGCACTGGAAACTCAGCTGTGTCATATCTGGCAGGATGTATTAGGGCTGGAGCAGATTAGCGTTGACGATAATTTCTTCCGTATTGGCGGCGATTCGATTGTCAGCATCCAGCTGGTTTCCAGATTGCGTCAGGCCGGTTTTACCCTTCAAGTGAAAGCCATTTTTGAAGCACCCACGGTGGCACAATTAGCCCGATTACTGGCACAAACTGTTTCTACTGAGAAAGTCATTGCCGAACAAGGATGGCTAACCGGAGAATTTGATCTGTTGCCTGTTCAGCAGACTTTCTTTGACTGGAATTTCGCCAATGCCCACCACTGGAATCAGGCCTTTATGGTTCAGATACCCGGTCATATTAAATCTGCGCAGATTGAACAAGCACTGACAGTGCTGGCTGAACGGCACGATATGCTACGTACCCGTTTTATTAAGACCGAAAACGGCTACCGCCAGTGCTATTCCGCAGAAATACCGAGCTCACCTTCTCTTTTACAACATGTTGATATCCGTGAGTTCAATCAGGAAGAACTGCATCAACAGCTCACCCAATGGCAAAGCGGGTTCGATTACCACAACGGGCCATTATGGCAGGCGGCTCATCTGATCGGCTACGCAGATGGCAGTGCCCGATTATTTTTTGCCTTCCACCATCTGATTATTGATGCCGTATCGTGGAGGATTATTGCCGAAGATATGCGTTTACTCTTGCAGGGTATGGCGTTGCGCCCGAAAACCAGCAGTTATCGCCAATGGGTAGCCGCAGTACATCACTACGCCGAACAACATCAGAATGAGATTACCTACTGGCAACAGGTGATGGCAGGCCATGTTGCTAAACCAGCGCAGGATAACGTCACCCGTCACCCGCTAAGTCTTTCTGTGGAGACGACAAACATTCTGCTGCATGAAGCCAATACGGGTTATTACACTGAAATTAACGATTTACTTCTGAGTGCGCTGGCGCTGGCTTTACAGGACGTCTTTGCGCACCCCGTCAATCACATTACGCTGGAAGGACACGGTCGGGAACATATCGATAACACACTGGATGTTTCTGAAACCGTTGGCTGGTTTACTACTCTGTATCCGGTTCGGTTACAAATACAGTCTGATATTGCCGAAACCATTATTCAGACCAAAGAGATGCTGCGTGATATTCCGAACAAAGGTATCGGTTATAGCACACTACATCAGGCAGGATATCTGACCGGTGATTTACCGGCTATCAGTTTCAACTACCTCGGTCAGCTCGGAGGAGCCAGCCATCAGGATTGGAGCATCACCAGTGATGATTGCGGGAATGCGATAGCCAGCGAAAATAGCAGCCATTTATTACTGGGCATCAATGGTGCAATTCAGGCCGGGAGACTGCAATTCAGTGTGGATTCCCGTCTGCCGCCAAACCAGACAACAATGTTTATCACCGCATTTGAGCAAATGCTCAACCGCGTTATCGCCATTGCGCAGGCGCAGGCGCAATCAGGAGGGATAAAAACGCCCAGTGATTATGGTATTGAAGGGCTTTCAGTCCGGTCATTAAACCAGCTTCAACAGCAGTATCAAATTGAAGCCCTGTATCCCGCCACCAGCCTGCAACAAGGTTTTGTCTACCATTATCTGGCTCAGCCGCAGGATGATGCCTATCGCGTACAATGGTTGCTGGATTATCACACCGATGTTGACATTGCCGCCTACCAACAGGCGTGGGCACTGGCTTCGCTCCGTTTCCCTACTCTCAGAACCGCCTTTGACTGGGAAGGGAAAATATTACAGGTGATTACAACCGAGGCCAGTATTGGTTCGGCCAACTTCAGAAGAGAAGATCTCACCCAATTATCAGAAGCAGACCGCAACCGGGTGATTGACGAAATTCAGCAAACTGACCGTACCCTGCCGTTTGATTTAAGTCAGCCCGGTTTGGTTCGTTTTACGATGATTCAACAACGTGAACAACTGACTACAGTGCTTGTCACGCTACACCACAGCATTATCGACGGCTGGAGTACGCCGATTTTATTACAGGCTGTACATGGGTATTACAACGCCATCATTCAGGGTGAACTCCCTGAAATCACGGCAGATCAAGCCTATCCGGCTACACAGCAATATTATCTGGATCATAAAGCAGAATCAGACCGTTACTGGGCAGAGCGTAAACCTCAGTTTCAGGGAGCCAATGATTTTTCAGCTTTACTGAGCCATTCCATTGATTTAACACAGGTAAAAACCGTTGAAAAACCCGCTGCACAGTTACTGACTCTAAAGGACAGTGCCTATCAACAGCTTAAAGAGATCTGCCGGACGCAGGGCGTAACCCTGAATGTCGCTCTGCAATTTGCCTGGCATAAACTCCTGCATAGCTACACGAGTGATGAACAGACCATTGTCGGTACAACCGTATCCGGCCGAGATGTGCCCGTGGAGGGTATTGCGGACAGTGTTGGTTTGTATATCAATACATTACCGCTGATGGTGCAGTGGGATCACACCGACAGTGTGGTAACGGTTTTACAGGCCATTCAGCGGGATATCGCGGCTCTCAACAGCCACAGTGATATTGCCCTGTCCAGCCTGCAATCTGACAGTGAACGGTTATTCCACAGCCTGCTGGTCTTTGAAAACTACCCTGTTCCGGCGGTAAGCGAATATATGGCCGGTATCGAGCATACCCTGACATTCCGTAAAGCAGTCGAAAAAGTCGATTATCCGGTGCTGATAATGGCCTATGAACACGATAACAAGTTAGTTATCAAATTCAGTTACGGGGAAGACTGGCTGACAGAAGGACAAGCACAGAATTTACTCTGTCAGCTTGAACGTATCCTGTACGCAGTCGCCAGTAACCCACATCAGCCACATACGTCAGTCTCTTTCCTCAGCGAAGAAGAGCGTCATACTCTTCTGTACCGCTGGAATCAGACAGCGGCCCCTTATCCACAGGATAAAACCCTGCCACAGCTGTTTAAAGCTCAGGCTGACCAACATCCCGATGCCATCGCCATTATCTTTGAAGACCAAAGCATCAGTTATGGTGAACTCAACCGGCGAGCCAACCAGCTGGCTCATCATCTGATTGCACTGGGTGTACGTCCTGATGATCGGGTGGCTGTTTGTCTTGAACGCAGCCCGGAGATGGTGGTGGGGTTACTCGCCATTCTCAAAGCTGGCGGGGCTTATGTACCGCTCGATCCATCCTACCCGACTGAACGACTCAGTTTTATGCTGGAAGATTCAGCGCCGGTCGCCCTGCTGACTCAAACCACACAGGTGGATAAATTATCCGTCTCCGTCACCACGGTATTGCTTGATGCTCAGGCGGCAGAGCTTGCCACTTTGCCGGGCACGGATCCTGATACACAGGCATTAGGGCTGACATCGCGCCATCTGGCTTATGTCACCTATACCTCCGGCTCGACAGGTTTACCAAAAGGCGTCATGGTGGAGCACCGCAATGTTCTGCGCCTGATTATCAATAATGGCTTTGCCGATATCGGGCCGGATGACTGCATTGCGCATTGTGCCAATATTTCATTTGATGCTGCGACATGGGAAGTCTGGTCAGGGTTAATGAATGGTGCCCGTATCCTGCTGGTACCGGAGAAAACCCTGCTACAGCCAGCCGAATTTGGTCAGTGCCTGTCAGCCGCCGGTGTCAGTGCGCTGTTTCTGACTACGGCGCTGTTTAACCAGTATGCCGACCTGATCGCCCCTGCATTATCAGGACTGCGTTATATCCTGTTCGGCGGTGAAAAGAGCGATAATCGGGCCGCCATGCGCCTCCGGGCGGAATATTCTCCTCAACATTTACTGCATGTCTACGGGCCAACAGAAACCACCACGTTTGCCACAGCCTACGATATGCCACGGATGGAAAACGGAAAACTACCCATCGGGCAGCCTATCAATAATACGCGCATCTACATTCTGGATAATCAAGGCCAACCCGTTCCCGCAGGTGTGCCCGGCGAAATCCATATTGGCGGAGGCGGTGTCGCACGAGGCTACCTGAACCGGCCTGAACTGACAGCAGAGCGTTTCCTGACCGATCCGTTCTCTCCGGAACCGAATGCCCGCATGTACAAAACCGGCGATCTCGCCCGCTGGTTACCGGACGGTAATATTGAATACCTTAGCCGCAATGATTTTCAGGTGAAGTTGCGCGGGTTCCGTATTGAACTGGGTGAAATCGAAAGTGCACTCACATCCCATCTACAAGTGAAACAAGCGGTGGTGATTGACCGTGAACATCATGGTCATAAAGCACTGGCCGCTTATCTGGTAACAGACGGACAGATCTCCGATGAAAGCCTGCTTGACTACTTATCGGCACACCTGCCGGATTATATGTTACCGGCCAGTTTTACCCGGATTGACGCTATTCCGCTGACCCTGAATGGAAAAGTTGATCGCCGCGCATTGCCTGATCCAGTTTGGGGAGATCGCGATAATTATGTCGCCCCCCGCAATGCACTGGAAACCCGGCTGTGCACTCTCTGGCAGGAAGTTTTAAGGCTGGAGCGGATAAGTATTGATGATAACTTTTTCCGCATTGGTGGTGATTCGATTATCAGTATCCAGTTGGTCTCGAAACTACGGCAGGCGGGTTTTACTCTTCAGGTTACCTCAATTATCGAGGCACCGACGGTGGCTCAGTTAGCCCAATTACTGATGCAGGAAACCTCTACCGATACAATCATCGCGGAACAGGGAATATTAAACGGGGAATTTGACCTGTTACCTGTTCAGCAAATGTTCTTCGACTGGGCACTACCAAATCCACACCACTGGAATCAGGCCTTTATGATTCAGTTACCCGGCGATATCAAATCCGCACAGATTGAACAGGCGCTGACGGCACTGACTGAGCGGCATGATATGTTACGCGCTCATTTTGTCAGAACAGAACAGGGCTATCGCCAGTGTTACCCAGCCAAAATGCCATCTTCACCGCTTCCGTTACCGCACTGTGATATTCGTGGGTTAGATAAGGAAACACTCCATCAACAACTGACGCAATGGCAAAATCACTTTAATTACGATAATGGGCCATTGTGGCAGGCTGCCCATCTGACCGGCTACACGGATGGCAGTGCGCGCTTATTCTTCGCTGCACATCACCTGATTATTGATGTCGTATCGTGGAGGATTATCGCGGAAGATATCCGACGGATATTGCAGGGTGAAACCCTGCCCGCCAAAACCAGCAGCTATCGGCAATGGGTGAAGGCCATCCATCAGTATGCTGAACAGCATCAACAGGAGGTTACCTACTGGCAACAAGCGCTGGCAGAAACTTCTACTCACACAGCTTCTGATAACTTCAGCCAACATACACTGAGTATTTCCGCTGCACTGACGGGCATTTTACTGCGGGAAGCCAATGCCGGTTATCAGACCGATATTAATGATTTATTGCTGAGCGCACTGGCTCTGGCTCTACCGGAGGTGTTCTCACAACCCGTTAACCCCATCACGCTGGAAGGCCACGGACGCGAAAATATCGACCATACACTGGATGTTTCTGAAACCATTGGCTGGTTTACTACGTTGTATCCTGTCCGTCTGGCAATACAGGAGGATATCGCTGAGACCATTATTCACACCAAAGAGATGCTGCGCGCCATCCCCAATAAGGGGATAGGTTATGGAGCATTACGTCAGGCGGGTGCTCTGACCGGGGATTTACCGGCCATCAGTTTCAACTATCTGGGCCAACTGGGAGGTGAAAGCGAACAAGACTGGGCACTGACCCGTGACGATACGGGCAACACCTCAGCAAACGAAAATCACAGTCACCTGCTGCTGAACATCAACGGACTGGTTCAGGCCGGTCAGCTACAATTCCAGATTGGTTCCCGTTTAACCGCGGATCAGACACAGACATTTATTGCCACCTTTGAACAGGCGCTACGTTCTGTCATCACCACCGCCCAGAAACAGGCGCAATCCGGTGGGATAAAAACCCCCGCAGATTATGGTATCAAAGGGCTTTCCATCAAGCTGCTGCGCCAGCTTCAACAGGTGTATCAGATTGAAGCCTTGTACCCCGCCACCAGCCTGCAACAAGGGTTTATCTATCATCATCTGGCTCAGCCGCAGGACGATGCTTATTGCGTCCAGATATTGTTGGATTACCACACTCAACTCGATTTTGCGGCCTACCAGCAAGCCTGGTCACTGGCTTCACTGCGTTTTCCTATCCTCAGAACCGCCTTTAACTGGACAGAAGAGGTATTACAAATTATTACTGAGGGAGCGAGTATCAGTACCGCCAACTTCAGCATGAAAGATATCCGCTCATTGCCGGAGGATGAACGACACAAAGCCATCAGTATAATTCAACAACGGGATCGCGCCCTGCCGTTTGATTTCAGCCTCCCAGGGTTGATTCGCTTTACCCTGATCCAACAGCATGAGCAACTGGTCACGGTGCTCACCACCCTGCACCACAGTATTATCGATGGCTGGAGTAATCCGATTTTATTGCAGACTGTACATGAGTATTACAACGCCATCATTCAGGGAGACATGCCTGAAATCAGGGTAGATCAAGCCTATCCGGCTACTCAGCAATATTATCTGGAGCATCAGGCCGAATCAGACCGCTACTGGACAGAGCGCAAAGCGCAATTTCAGGGCACCAATGATCTTTCAGCACTGTTAAGCCACCGTGTTGATTTAAGCCAGATAAAAACCATCGAACACCCCGCCGAGCGGGGGATTATTTTACAGGGCAGCGCTTATGAGCAGCTGAAAAATACCTGCCGCGCGCAGGGCGTGACGCTGAATGTGGCCCTACAATTTGCCTGGCATAAACTGCTGAACAGTTATACCGGTGATGAACAGACCATTGTCGGTACAACGGTATCCGGCCGTGATGTGCCCGTGGAAGGTATTGCGGACAGTGTCGGCCTGTATATCAATACCCTGCCGCTGATGGTGCAATGGGATCACACCGACAGTATAGCGGCGGTTTTACAGGTGATTCAGCAGGATATCGCCGCCCTGAACAGCCACAGCGCGGTATCGCTTTCCGGCCTGCAATCTGACGGAGAGCGGTTATTCCACAGTTTGCTGGTGTTTGAAAACTATCCGATTCCGGTAGCAGACGAAAATAACTCGGGTATCGAGCATACCGTGGCATTCCGCCAGTCGGTGGAAAAAGTGGACTATCCGCTGTCACTCATGGCTTATGAGCAGGATAACCGTTTAATCATCAAACTCAGTTACGGTGAAGACTGGCTGACGGAAGAACAGACTCAGCGCCTGTTGGATAAGCTTGAACGCATTCTGTCCGCTGTGATGTACGCTCCACATCAGCCTCATACTGAAATTACCTTCCTCAACGAGGAAGAACGCCATACCTTGCTGCACAGCTGGAATCAGACCAATGTACCGTATCCACAGGATAAAACCCTGCAACAGTTGTTTGAAACACAAGTAGAAACAACACCGGATAATGTAGCACTGGTGTTTGAAGGAGAAACACTGACCTATCGCCAGTTAAACGAGCAGGCCAATCAGCTAGCTTACGTGATCCGCGCATGCTATCAGCAGCAGAATCATAAGGAGATGCCGGCGAATACCCCGATAGCCCTTTATCTTGACCGCAGTCTGGAAATGGTGATCAGTATTCTGGCGGTGCTGAAAGCCGGTGGCGCTTATGTGCCTATTTCACCAGAATATCCCGCCGAACGGGTGCAGTTTATTCTGTCGGATACGGCTGCTGGTTGTGTACTGACTCAGCAACGACATCTCATCACACTGGAAGCCTACTGCCAGTCTCACAAAGCACAGCCGTTACTGATAGCAACTGATGACCCAACAGTCACGGTAACTCAGCCCGTGGAAAATCCGGCTCAGATAAATTCAGCCTCTGATTTAGCCTATATCATCTATACTTCCGGCACGACGGGGCAGCCCAAAGGCGTAATGGTAGAACATACCAGCGTCAACAACCTGAGCCAGTTTATTATCCGAACCCATTCACTGTATTCACAAACCAGAACATTGTTTTTCGCCAACTACGTTTTTGATGCCTCGGTTTTTGAGATTTTCCCAGCCCTGATCGCGGGAGCATCGTTATATCTCGCTCCTGCCGCAGTGACCGTGAACAGTGAGCAATTGCTGGCATTTATCAATGCCCACGACATAACCCGAGCATTTATCCCAACCGCTTTAATGAATCATTATTCCGCTGATTTATTCCGCTCTTCCCTGCAAATTATCCATACGGGTGGCGAAACCCTGAATGCTCTGAATTTGCCACCGGCAATCACCGTATTTAATCAGTATGGCCCGACAGAAATCACTGTTTGTGCAACCCAAAACTTATTGCAAGGAGATGACTTATCCATTGGCAGCGGTATTGACAACACGCGCCTGTATGTTCTTGATCGTCACGGCAACCCTGTACCTGTCGGCGCTCCGGGGGAGTTATATATCGGTGGTGCGGGTGTCGCCCGGGGATACTTAAACCAGCCAGAATTAACTACTGAACGCTTCGTACTAAACCCCTTTGCCAGCGAAGAAGACAAAACTAAAGGCTATACCCGCCTGTATAAAACGGGCGATCGGGTACGCTGGCAGCCGGACGGCAAACTGGAATACCTGAGTCGCAACGATTTTCAGGTTAAAATTCGCGGCTTCCGCATTGAGTTGGGTGAAATAGAAAGTATCCTGTTCTCACATCCACAGGTGAAACAAGCCGTCGTGGTGGATCATGAATATGGCGGAAATACTGTACTGGTCGCTTATCTGGTGACAGACGACAGATTGTCTGATGACAGTCTGCGCGGCTACATTTCTTCCCGTCTGCCTGAATATATGCTGCCTGCCAGCTTTACCCGTATTGAGTCCATCCCGCTGACCGTGAATGGGAAGCTGAACCGCCGCGCCCTGCCGGAACCGGTCTGGGGAAATAGTGATCACTATGTCGCCCCTCGCAATGGACTGGAAACACAGTTATGTACCATCTGGCAGGAAATACTGGGAGTGGAACAAGTCGGTATTGAGGATAATTTCTTCCGTATCGGCGGAAACTCACTGGTAGCCATTAAACTTACCTCCGCAATCCGCGATACCCTGCAAATTGATATTCCGTTAAATATTTTGTTTAGCGGTAAATCCATTTCTTCGTTATCGCAATGGCTGGAAACAGATACAGCTTATACTCAACCCGGATTACTGAATTTCTTCACACCAGAGTCAACCGCCACCAATAAGTTATTTATGATCCATCCGGCCAATGGCGGCAGTGAAGTTTATGAATCGCTGGCAAGTGCACTCTCTGATAACTATAACTGCATCGGCATTAACAACTATAATCTCAGCACGGATAATCCAACCGATTCACTGTATCAGTTGGCTAAGATTTATAGAGAATTAATGCTGACCGAAACCACTATTGATCAACCTATTTATATTCTGGGCTGGTCACTCGGCGGGCAATTAGCGATGGAAATTGCCTTTCAGTTAGAGCAACTGGGTGCAACAAAAATTCAGCTATTTTTATTGGATACTGTACTCAATAACGAGGAAATAAAAGCACTCAGAGATAAATTAGATATCTCAGCAATAAATGAAATAGTGACTGAAAACTTGCAGAAACTGGGAGCTACAAATACCTATATCAACAAGATATTGGAGATTATGCCATTTGAAAATTCCATCGCCAATTGTGAATTAAGCGGTAAATTAAACCGGACCAACATTACTTTATTTAAAGCCGGTCAGGTGAACTCATTAAATAAAGGCGAAATAGAACTACAAATAAGCCAGTTAATCACAGAGGTACCGGATAATAATATTTCTCAATGGTCAGCCAAGCCAATAGTAGTTAAGCAGCTTACTGATTATTATCACGAAAATATGATTGATGCGGTTGACCCTATCAGTACTGAAGCCGTTAATTTATTAGGAAGTAAAGAAGACGTACTGTTGTAAAATCACTGTTATTGACGAGGCTGGTATTGCCAGCCTCGTTAGATTAAACAATGATTTATTTTTTGCTTATCATTGTGTTAATTAACCTGAATTCTGGATAAGAAATTGACGAGAGGCCTGTTCCAGGAGCAAAGTTTTGGTGAAAGCCTAAAACGACTCCGGGGAGGAACAGGCCATGGACAAGTTAGTTGAAATTTTCTGCGATGTCGACGACTTTTGTCGTCTTCTCATCCCCCAGTGGGAGCCGTTTTGTCTCGATAACGGATACCGCCTGCGCCGCAGACAAGGCCGCATGTATCCCAGTGAAATCATGACAATTTTAATCCTCTTTCAGCGGTCGCATTACCGTGATTTTAAAAACTTTTATTTGGAGCATATCTGGCAATACCATCACCGCGACTTCCCCTCCTTGCTCAGTTATACCCGTTTTATCAGCGTTGCCCCGTCCGTTTTGGTACCTTTATCCAGTTATCTGACTCAATTAAAAGGAAAACCGACAGGCATTGCTTTTATCGATTCCACGAGTTTGCGCGTTTGTCATAACATCCGTATTCCTCGTCATAAGGTCTTTCAGGGCATAGCGCAACGCGGAAAAACCTCAATGGGATGGTTCTATGGGTTCAAATTACACCTGATTAACCTCAGCTTCGCTTAAAAATAGCGATCTCATTATCCCGTAGATTCAAGCTCGGTTTTTTAGGTTGGAATGTATAAGCAATAAGGCCGGCAGTAACTTCCAATAAAAAACCGAGTTGACTGCGATGCCTTGAATGCTCTATCTGAGAAATATTCTTGAGCTGATCGATGACGGTTTCTATCAAAAACCGCCGCCTTAACATCAATCTATCCCAGAGAGATAATGCCTTGGATTTCATGTTACTCCGGACATTCGTGATTAACGTGAC
>NZ_CAWNQH010000062.1:0-86479 GCF_963876495.1 Xenorhabdus sp. KJ12.1 | reverse complement strand
TTATGACAGTAACGACAAATCACATCCACTTTAGCCATATCTCACCCAGAATAAAAAGTAGGGAGTTTATCACAAGATCTAATCATTGGGAGCATGACCCACGGGCGGATGAACCGTTACCGGTATGATCACGATAAAGAAAGGCAGCATATCCGTTCGTTCTTTAACCGGTTGTCGAAAGAGTGTGGTTTTGCTGTCTCTCCTCACCGTTTTCGTCATACGCTGGCCACTGAGCTGATGAAAGCACCGGATCGTAATTTGCAGCTGGTCAGGTGTTTGCTGGGCCATCGTAGTCTGGCAACCACCCTGGAATATATTGATATCGATATGGAAATCGCGGGTAAAACGCTGGAGAATGAACTGGCAATCTATCTGGATATTGCGGTGTAAGGATAACCGGCAGTAAAAAAGACAGGGCAAGTCTCAGACAGGATCGAGGAGGCGAAGGTGTGAGTCACTGCCCTGCATCAACAGGGATGGTCCGAAAAAATGGCTATTTGCGATCCCCTGTCCCGTAAAGTCTTTCCCTTACTTGACATCAGAATCAATTACTGAAATCATTACCTTGAACGAAAAAAGAGTGCTTGCAAATGCAGGCACTCTGTATTCTTTAATTTACGGCTTTTTTAAACATTGAACGTACAAACTAAGCGATCAATTGTTTAACATGTTCTTAACAGCCCTAAATTTTAACTTATTTGTTAATTACCTGATAGTATTCAACAAATTAGCTTTAAAATCGTGGTGCCCGGAGGCGGAATCGAACCACCGACACGGGGATTTTCAATCCCCTGCTCTACCGACTGAGCTATCCGGGCTAACGGGGACGCATTAAACAGTATTCACTCCAATCCGTCAACGACTTTCTCTATAAATTTATTCAAGCGCTTTTAAATTGCACAATTGGTTGTAAATGTAAACAAAAATGGAGAGATAAACACCTCTCCGTCTCTTATTTGTGACGATGATTTATCGGCGATAGCTTTTTTGAGCGTTATTTACTTTTATCAAATAACGGCGTGACTCAGCGGATGGGTGTTTATTAGTCAGGACTTCATAAACATCACCCGGTGCCATTGTATTGATAATTTGAGCTGCTTTTTTCTTATCGCTGGAAAAGACCTTTAATACACTGCCAGCACCACCGTTATAGGCTGTAATAACAGCGTAGCGGCGCGAGGTTATGTTCTGGATTTCACCTAAATAAATATTCTGTAAGATCGCTAGATAAGCCGCACCTGCATCAATGTTATTTTCAGGGTCAAAAAGATAATTGCGGCTTGGTTGGCCGGATTTACCTTGCATTTTGAATACATCCCGCCCGGCAGTATGCTGCATGACCTGCATTAGACCCAGAGCATCGGAACGGCTGACTGCGTAAGGATTAAAACTGGATTCTGTCTGTATAATGGCAAGGATCAGAGATTCATCAATACCATATTTAATCGCAACCTTGCGAACAATAGGCAGATATTTATGGGCGCGTTTATCTAGATGATTAGGCACTAATTGCATCGTGACCGACCAAATCACATGGAGTCCTGACTGGCGACGCTGTAATTTATTCTGGAGCAGATAATCGGCAAAATGGTTTGCGCGCCATTCCCAGCGAATTGGCTCGCCAGTATTATCTAGAACCTGCCCGTACAGAAAAGGTTCTTTGCTGATTTGGATATCATTCGCGTCAGAGTAAAGATCGACAGAACCTGGATCATCACCCATCAATAAAGTTGTTACAATGGCCTTGTGTAAGTGTTGAGTTGGTTCAATGGGTGATATGGTTTCAATAGTAATGGTTCCGGCATCAAAATTAATGTGGCTACGGGTTTTATATTGATCTGTGTATTTTACGTAATCTTTCGAGCCTGCAATCAAAACTTCGCGTAATCCCCAGATCTTTTCAATGTCATGAGCAAATTGTCCCATTAAGATATCAAATCCGTTAGTGTCTTTTATGTATTCTTCTTTGTATTCAGTATCTTGTTTGCTTGAGCAGGAAATCAGAAGTGGAGTGAGCAGGAGCAGTGCCAGCAGTTTTTTCATTTTATGATGCCGTTGGATATTAGGATAAATTCCCATTTATTGGGTGATTTCTAAATATCCTGATTCACCCAATAAATAGCAGATATTAAAAGTTATTTTTCTGGTGGAGTATAACCGTCGATTTTAATATCTTTTCCTTCAAACAAGAATTTCACCATTTCCTGTTCGAGCAATTTGCGATCTTCCGGATTCATCGTATTCAGTTTCTTTTCGTTAATCAGCATAGTCTGTTTATTCATCCATTGCTGCCAGGCTTCTTTAGAAATTTCATTGAAAATACGCTTACCCAGTTCTCCCGGATAGAACTGAAAATCCTGTCCGTCAGCTTCTCGCTGTAAAAAAGTACAAAAAATAGTCCTGCTCATGATAAATCCTCAAATGTCGTTATGGAGCAAAAAATAATGGCGCACAAAATATGGGTTAAGTTTATCCCAACTGCTGCAAAAGGTACTCAACGGGAGCTGCCAGTCCAATTGTTGCTGGCTGGCGTAAGTTATACCAAAGTCCCTTACTTTCATCCATGCAGGAATCAAAAGATAATATGTTGATTTTAATGGGTACGATATCCAGATGAAAATGACTGAAAGTGTGGCGAAATGAGATTAGTTGCTCAGGTTGACTGTGCGAGATCCCTGAATCTTCCAGCCACTGTTTGAGTGCGTTTTCATCAGTAAATTGCGGGAATGCAAATAATCCGCCCCAGATACCCGAAAGCGGGCGTTGTTCCAGCCAGACAGCATCACCATGCTGCATCAATAAAAAATACGCGGTTTTTTCAGGGATGGTCTGTTTCGGTTTTTTACCCGGATAATTGGCCCAACTGTGATTAGCATACGCAATACAGCCTGTATTAAGCGGGCAAATCTCACATTTTGGTTTGCTGCGGGTACATACCATTGCACCCAAATCCATCATTGCCTGATTAAAATATTCAACACCCAGCGCAGGAGTAACGCGGGTACTGATATCCCATAGTCGATTCTCTACGTCTTTTTTACCCGGCCAGCCATCAATAGCATAGCAGCGGGCCAGAACGCGTTTCACATTACCATCAAGGATTGGGAAATGCTTGCCCTGAGAGAGAGAAAGAATAGCGCCTGCGGTAGAGCGGCCTACACCGGGTAAGGCGACTACTTCATCAAAGGTAGTCGGGAATTTTCCTCGATGTAATTCAACTATCTGCTGAGCGGCTTTATGTAGATTACGGGCACGTGCGTAATAGCCCAGACCAGTCCACAGATGAAGAACTTCATCCAATGGAGCCGCCGCCAGTGAGGTGACATCGGGAAAGCGTGAAATAAACTTCTGGAAATAAGGTATGACTGTCGCAACCTGCGTCTGTTGCAGCATCACTTCTGAAAGCCAGACGTGATAGGATGTTTTTTCCAGCTGCCACGGCAGGGTTTTACGACCATAACGGTGATACCACTCAAGTACCGCCTGTGAAAATTGCTCGGCTTCCATCATTAGAATAATTGTCTTTATATCTGATAATCGTTTCGTGAACAGGATTGCAACATAGTGTAACCTCAGTGTAAACCCGAACTTTGTTTCGAAGCACCACACAATTTAACATTAAAGTTGTGCTTATGAGCACTGAACTTGATAAACTCAGCCATCTTTGCATAATTGCGCTCTCTTTAGGCAATCCTGCGGCACATAACGTCCCGGAAGCCAGAGCAAAAGCCTTTAAAACTGATAGAAAGTATCAATAGACAGTACCATGATAAATAACGTAATTTCACCGGAATATGATGAAAATGGCAGGGCTTTGCGCCGTGTCCGCAGTTTTGTGCGTCGGCAGGGGCGGTTAACGGCTCGTCAGCAACATGCACTTGATAATGTGTGGCCAAATATGGGTGTTGATTATCAGCCTGCACTGCAAGATATGGCAGAATTGTTTGGCCGTGATGCACCTGTTGTGCTGGAAATTGGTTTTGGCATGGGGACATCTCTGGTCACGATGGCAAACCAGAATCCGGAGAAGAATTTTTTCGGAATTGAAGTCCATGCTCCGGGAGTGGGTGCATGTCTGGCTTCCGCTGAAGATGAAAATATCAGCAATTTGCGTGTGATGTGCCACGATGCGATTGAAGTACTGGAAAATATGATCCCTGAACAGGGACTGGAAATGGTTCAGTTATTCTTCCCTGATCCGTGGCATAAAGCGCGGCATAATAAGCGTCGGATTGTACAGCCTGCTTTTGCTCAGATGATCAGAAATAAACTGAAAATCGGTGGTGTATTCCATATGGCAACTGACTGGCAGCCATATGCTGAGCATATGTTGGAAGTGATGAGCGAAGCTGAAGGGTATCGCAACATTTCAGAAAGCAATGATTACGTACCACGTCCTGATTCACGTCCTGTCACAAAATTTGAGATGCGCGGTCATCGTTTGGGGCATGGCGTATGGGATCTAATGTTTGAGAGGGTAAAATAATGGCTAAAAACCGTAGTCGCCGTCTGCGTAAAAAATTGCGTATTGATGAATTTCAGGAATTAGGTTTTTCCGTCAAGTGGAACTTTCCGGCTGATACATCCGTCGAAGTCGTAGACAGTACGGTTGATGCTCTGATTGAGGAATTAATCGAGCCAAATGGTCTGGCACTGGATGCCAGCGGTTATTTGCAGTGGGAAGGTCTTGTCTGTTTACAGAAAATCGGTAAATGCACTGAAGAACACCGCCAGCTGATTGATAAATGGCTGAAAGATCGCGGTATGGAAGAAGTTGCCACATCTGAATTATTTGATATGTGGTGGGATTGATTCGCAGTTGAATTAAGAATTGTGTAGGGGCTCATTGAGAGCCCTTTTTTGTCTGGAGAAAAAGTGGTGAAAGTAAGGTTCTCTAATGCGTTATTGGCAGATATCTTAGATGAAGTACGCCCTTTGATTGGCCAAGGAAAAGTAGCAGATTACATTCCTGCTCTGGCGGAAGTTCCGATAAATAATCTGGCAATGGCGATCTGTACGGTAGATGGTCAGGTCTTTAAAGCGGGAGATGCAGAAAAACGTTTCTCCATTCAGTCTGTTTCTAAGGTATTGAGCCTGACACTGGCAATGACACGCTATAAAGAAGAGGATATCTGGCAGCGAGTAGGCACAGAACCTTCGGGGCAACCATTTAACTCATTGGTGCAATTGGAACTGGAAAAAGGTATTCCCCGTAATCCCTTTATTAATGCCGGAGCATTGGTTATCTGTGATATGTTGCAATCCCGCCTGAGTGCACCTAAGCATAGGATGCTGGAGTTTGTACGTAGTCTCACAGGGCAAAAAGATATTGGTTATGATGAGGTTGTTGCCCGTTCAGAAATGGAACATTCTAGCCGTAATGCAGCCATTGCTTATTTGATGAAGTCATTTGGCAATTTTGAAAATGATGTGCTCACAGTACTGCAAACTTATTTCCAGTATTGTGCTCTGAAAATGAATTGTGTTGAATTATCTCAATGCTTTATTTACTTGGCGAATAAGGGGCGGATGATCGATTCCGGTCAGCAAATTTTAAGTCTCCGACAAACCCGGCAGATCAATGCGTTAATGTTGACGTGTGGCATGTATGATGGTTCAGGCGAATTTGCTTTCAGGATTGGAATGCCCGGGAAATCAGGCGTTGGCGGGGGAATTGTCTGTGTTGTTCCGGGAGAGTTTACTGTAACAGTATGGTCTCCAGAACTGGATCGTGCGGGTAACTCTCTGGCTGGTTGTGCAGCATTGGAAAAATTAGCTGCCCGCATCGGACGTTCCATTTTTTAACTTGAAACATTAGCAGCTAATTGCAGTAGCTCTGAATAGAAGATAGAGGAGTGCAACGCTGAGGAGAACAGGAGAAGGTATGTTACGAAAAATTGTGGTTGCGGCATCACTGGTATTTGCTGTTCAGGCACAGGCTGCTTCAGAGTGCCGGACGACACTCAAAGATGACATTATTGTCACGGCCGACTCAGTGCAGATGATTGGTGAAAACAGGAGCCTGAAAATTATGCCAGATGGCTCTGTCTTTCGTAATGGTAAAGCACTATCGCTAAATGCCGATCAACGCAGTAAAGCAAAACAGTTTCAGCAACTTACCCGGCAGGATTTACCATGGGTGAAAAAAGAGGCTTTAAATCATCTCACTGACGCCCGTCAGGCATTGGATAAAGTGGTCACTGAAACGATGGGAAAGGATAGCAATATTCGCGTTCGTTTGACTAAATTGGAATCTAGCCTGAATAAGCAAATTGATAAAGTATTGGAAACCCGTCCTGATGGTATTTTTTTCCATTACCAGGCAATCAAACAGATAGAAACGGAAGGAAAGGATCTCATCCAGCAGAGTTTGGGTGGAATATTGCAGGACAGTATTAACGAAATGAGCCGTAAAACAAGCAATCAAAATGGTGACGGCAAACAGGTGTTAATGTCTCTTCTCGGCGGGTTGGGAGGTATGCAGAATGGTTTGGAGGCAGAATGGAAAAAGCAGGAAAAAGAGCTAAAACGCTTTAAAGGAGAAGTGTGCGATAAAGCCAATAAACTGGAACAGTTGCGCACCAGCTTTTTGAATTCCATTAACTAAATCACAGTATTTCATATCAAATAAGAATCATGATGAAATTGATTCTTATTTGATTGACATCCTATATTGGGCATCTAGAATGCAAATCACTTTTTATACACATGATTACTTCAGGTGCCCTAATGAAAAAGATCCTGCCGATTATTTTAGCCTCATTATTTTCTGTTACTAGTCATTCCGCATTCAGCCAGCAATCTACAACATTTACGCCAAATTCAGTCATCACTCAGTCCGGGGATTATCTCACGGTAAAACATCATTCCGGAGAAACTAAGGTTAAGAAAAATCCTGAGAGAGTGGTTTTATTTGACTTCGGTACTTACGATTCAATGGCCAAATTAGGGCTATCTGAGCGTGTTATTGCACTGCCGAAAGAAAGTTTGCCTGAATATGTGAGTAGTCACGTATCTGAAAAGATGAATGATGCCGGCGGGATGAAATCTCCGGATTTAGAAAAACTGGCTGAAATAAAACCGGATTTGATTGTGATCACCGGGCGTCAGGATGATTTTTATGATCGTTTATCCCAAATTGCACCTACTGTGGATTTAAGCACGGATAATAAAAACTACCTGCCATCTGTTGAAAATAATCTGAAGTTATTAGGTGAATTGTTCGATAAACAAGATGCAGTAAAAGCACAGCAGGCTGATTTAGAAAAAACGATAACGACTGCGCAGGAAAAAGCAAAATCTTCAAATAACAAGGTACTGGTTTTATTACATAATGCTGGCGAGTTATACCCGAATAATCAAACCGTTGTTTACAATGTAGTGAAAGCGCAGCGCGCTGAATTACCACCGAAATCAGATAACGATAAGAGCCGTCTTGTCACTGCGGAAATGATTGCTCAGGCAAATCCTGATGTCATCTTTATTATTGATCGCAGTAAAGCGATTGGAGCAGGGGAGTTAACAAAAGCTCAGTTTGAAACCGTTCAGGTGAAGTCAACCAATGCTTATAAAAATGGCAAGATAGTCTATTTGCAACCAGATTTATGGTATCTGTCTGGTGGCGGGATAGAGAGCCTGACGCGTCAGGTTAATGCAATCGCTGATGCTTTGTAATCACACTGATTAAATGTGTTTATAAAATAAGGCTGCCCTTGAAGCTCAAGGAGCAGCCTTATTTTTGCAGAAGCTTACTTTTACAAAAATAGCGCTACAAAAACATTTCTAATAACGAATTCAGGAATAATTTTCCGTGTTTTGTGATTTGCCAGTGTGTATCACTTTCAGTGATATAACCTTTTGCCAGCGCTGCGTCGATTTGCTGTCGGATAGTGCTTTCCGGTAATCCAGTAAAATCACTGAAATCCTTTCGTGGCATTGCTTCTAGCAAACGAAAACGGTTCATGAAAAATTCAAATGGGCGATCATCGTGAGCCACTTGATGTTGTTTATCCAAATAACGCCCTTGCATATAACCGCGTGGATGTTTGGTTTTCACTGTGCGCAGAATACGCCCGTCTTCAAACGATATTTTTCCGTGTGCACCGCAGCCAATTCCCAGATAATCACCAAACCGCCAGTAGTTCAGATTATGCTGACATTGATAATCCTGTTTGGCATATGCTGAGGTTTCATACTGTTGATAGCCGGCTTCTGTCAATAACTTATGTCCTTGAGAGAAAATATCCCACAGCGCATCATCATCCGGCAGAACTGGCGGGCGTGAGCCAAAATTGGTATTGGGTTCAATCGTCAGCTGATACCACGACAAATGAGGTGGTGAGAGTTCAATAGCCTGACGTAAATCGTTCAAAGCTTCATCCAGTGTCTGATTAGGCAGGCCATGCATCAAATCAAGATTGAAACTGCGCAGACCAAGACCATCCGCCAGCCGTGCGGCTCGTTTCGCTTCTTCTGGGCCATGAATACGCCCTAAGCGGATAAGCTTATCTGAGCCAAAACTTTGTACACCGATTGAAATCCGGTTAATACCAGCCTGTTGATAGGCACTGAAACGGTCAGCTTCAACTGTTCCCGGATTAGCTTCCATGGTAATTTCTGCCTGCGGGGAGAGGGGCAGTAGCTCCCTGACACCATCAAGCAACCGTTGCATTCCTTCCGCACTGAGCAAACTGGGCGTACCTCCACCGATAAAGATAGTGGAGACTTCCCGTCCCTCAACCATTGGCAAATCATGACGTAAATCTGTCAGCAGGTGTTCAACATATTCCTGATGCGGTACATCTCCCTTTAATGCATGTGAATTGAAATCACAATAAGGGCACTTCTGCACACACCAGGGAATATGAATATAAAGACTTAATGGTGGTAATTTAAGCATTACGCATAGCTTCCAACAGCATTTTTAAGGCTTGTCCACGATGTGAAACAGCACTTTTTTGTTCACGGCTTAATTCTGCTGCTGTACAGCCAAATTCCGGTACGTAGAAAACCGGATCATAACCAAAACCGCCATTACCGGCTGGTTCGCGGGTAATGAAGCCAGACCAGCGACCGTGGAAGACCAGAGGAGTCGGATCTTCTGCATGACGTAAATAAACCAGAACACAATTGAATTGTGCCTGACGTTGGTCATCAGGAACATCGCTCATGGTTTCCAGTAGTTTTTCCAGATTATCCTGATCGGAGGCATCGACTCCCGCATAACGAGCCGAATAAATACCGGGAGCACCACCGAGAGCATTGACTGATAGCCCTGAATCGTCAGCAATCGCAGGTAAACCGGTTATTGCCGCAGCATGACGGGCTTTAATGATGGCATTCTCAATAAAGGTCAAACCGGTTTCATCTGCGGAATCTACACCCAATTCAGTCTGAGCGACGATATCTAAACCAAAGTCAGCCAGTAAATCAGCCAGCTCCCGGACTTTGCCAGCATTTCCTGTGGCAAGAACAACTTTCTGCATTGTTTCTATCCAATTAACTTATTATTTATTAACCAATTAAGCTCGGAATTAACCACGCTAAAACATCGGCACGGAGAGCATTTAGCGCATACAGGATCAGAATCACAATCATGGCTGAGAAATCTAATCCTCCCATTGAAGGAATAATGCGACGGATAGGTGCCATCAGTGGTTCTGTTAATTGGAGCAGAACGTAATCCACAGGGTTACGTCCCTGACTGATCCAGCTCAATAATGCGCGGGCAATCACAAGCCAGAATACCAGTTTTCCTGCGGCAGTCAGCAGTTCAATTACTCCAAGAGGGAATAGCTGGACAAGAAATTGCCCTGTTGCTAACCAGTAAGGCAACATCAGTTTGAGCATGACGAGAATGTAAGCAAAAACAACCGATGCTGTATCAATAGGGCCAATAGCGGGAAGAACCCTACGTAATGGGCGTACCACGGGTTGGGTGATTTTAACGATAAATTGTGAGAACGGATTGTAAAAATCACAACGCACCCATTGCATCCAGACTCGAAGCAGTAAAACTGCGGTATATAAATCCAGAACTGTAAAAAAGAGAAAGTTTAAGAATTGCATGTAGCAGCCCTGATCAAATTATATTGGTTGTTTAAAATAATTTTTCCATTTCCTGTGCCCGGCGTATTGCTCCCTGCATAGCTTGGGATACAACTTCCGGCAGATGGTTTTCATAAAAAACGCGTAATGCTTCGGCAGTTGTACCACCTTTAGATGTTACCTGTTCACGCAGGATAGAAAAAGGAAGTTCTACCTGTGATTCAGCAAGTTTAGCTGAACCCATAGCCGTTTGCAGAACCAGTTCTCTGGCCGTTTGGCTGTCGAAGCCCAGACGTTCTGCTTCCTGTTGCATCGATTCCATAAACAGGAAAAAATAAGCCGGAGCACTCCCGGCAATGGCAATAATATCATTGATGCCATTTTCATCGTTTACCCAGCAGACTTTGCCGACACTATTCATTAATACTTCAGCAAACTGGCGATCAGATTGCTTGACCTGTTCAGGTGCGAACATGCCGCTGATCCCTTGCCCGATAAGTGAGGGCGTATTTGGCATAATGCGGATAATATTGAGATTTTCCTGCAAAAATGAGTAAAAACGGGAAAGAGGAATACCGGCTGCAATAGAAAGCACAAGTTTTTGCTCGAAATTGACTTGCGAACGCAAGGAGCTACAAACTTCTTCCATCATTTGGGGCTTAACAGCCAAAACAATAACATCAGCTTCCTGAGCATAGTGAATATTGTCACTCTGACTGTTGATGCCATATTTTTCTGCCAGAACATCACGGCGAATTGTATTGGGCGAACAGACAGTGATTAGTTTGGCCGGATAGCCTTTTTTGATCAGCCCAGCGATGATGGCATGCGCCATATTCCCCGCGCCGATAAACGTGATTTTTCTATTTTCCATGAAGAAATCGTCTCGAATATTAATGAGTTAAAGTTGAGCTGTTAATTAACTTGCTGTAGAACCATACTCGCGGGCACCAAAAATGGCGGTTCCTATGCGAACTAAGGTTGAGCCACAGGCGATAGCGGCTTCCATATCATCAGTCATCCCCATAGAAAGTGTATCTATCCGTGGGTATTGTGCCTTTAATTTAATAAAAGCCTGTTCCATCCGACGAAAAATAGCGGTTTGCCGTTCATAATCTTCTTCTGGTGCAGGAATGGCCATCAGACCACGTAATACCAGATTAGGTAGTAAATCAACTGTTGCGGCCAGTTCCTCAAGTTCTTCCAGAAGAATACCTGACTTACTGTTTTCCCCACTGATATTAATCTGAATGAGGACATTGAGCGGAGCCATGCTTTCAGGCCGTTGTTCACTTAAACGCTGGGCGATTTTTAATCGGTCGATAGTATGGCACCAGTCGAAGTGTTCAGCCACCAAACGACTTTTATTAGACTGTAAAGGGCCGATAAAGTGCCACACCAAATCGTTGTGGTTAGCGAACAGTTGAATTTTTTCCACCCCTTCCTGAACGTAATTCTCGCCAAATTCCCTCTGGCCTGTGGCTATCGCTTTTGCGATAGCTGCTGCAGGTTTGGTTTTACTGACTGCAAGTAATGTAATTTCTTCTGGAGAGCGCCCGCATTTCTGAGCTGCAAGGGCGATGTTGTTCCTGACATCGTGAAGATTTTGTTCGATATTGTGCATAAGAAACTCAGGAGATTAAAAAATGAATATGGAAAAGTTAGTGGCCCTTAGTGTAAAGCATAATGCCTCCGATCTGCATCTTTGTGTCGGGAAAGTGCCAATTTTGCGCATCAATGATGTGTTATATCCGCAGACACATTTGGCAGAGATTGATAATGACTTCATCAATACATGGAGCAACAGAATATTATCTGAAGAGCAACAACGGCAATTGAGGAGCACAGGGCATGTTGATTTTGTCGTAGAAATGCCGAATAAAAGACGACTCAGAGGGAATTTATTCTATCAGCAGGAGCACCTTTCATTGGTATTACGGTTAATTTCTGATAAATGCCCGACCTTGGAGCAGCTATATGCGCCAGATATTATTCAGCACCTTGTTTTACCCGAGGAAAAGGGACTGGCAGAAAATGGGTTGATATTAGTAACAGGTGCAACCGGAAGCGGTAAATCAACAACATTATCAGCGATGATTAACACTCTGAATAATCATGTCAGAAAACATATCATTACACTGGAAGACCCGATAGAGTTTGTTCACCTAAGCCGGAATTGTCTGATACAGCAAAGGCAAATCGGGGAAAATGTGCCGGATTATCAGACTGCGCTGAAAGGGGCACTAAGACAGGATCCTGATGTCATCCTGCTGGGTGAATTGCGTGATAAAGAAACGATCCGGTTGGCACTGACAGCCGCCGAAACGGGTCATTTGGTTTTATCAACACTACATACCCGTGGAGCAATTCAGGCAATAGATCGGCTGGTGGATGTGTTTCCCGCAGATGAGAAAGGATGGATATGCGCTCAGCTGGCAGGTAGTTTAAAGGCAGTTATTGCTCAGCAACTGCTTCCTGCTAAGGATGGGGGAAGAGTGGCTATTTATGAAATTTTAGTCGTCAATCAGGCTGTCAGCCATTTGATCAGGGAAGGGAAAAACCATCAGATAGCAACGTTAATGCAAACCGGAGCCGCTTGCGGAATGCAAACCTACGAGCAGAGCCGCCAACAACGCAGGTTATCGGGATTGCTGGCGGAATAGCTGGCAAAATAGTGGAACAAATTCCTATGATTATAACTTCACTGTATTATTGGCTTACGATAATAAGCCATTAATTATAAATAGCTTTTTATTATCAACAATGTTGCTCAAACCAGCTTTCCAAAATGACGACAGCAGAAGTGGAATCAACTTTGCCTTTATCAAGAGCGCGATATCCGCCATGAGCAAACAGATGAGAGCGCGCTTCTACCGTTGTTAATCGTTCATCATGCAGTTCAACCTGAACACCAAAGCGCCCATGTATACGATTAGCAAATTTTTTGGCTTGTGCAGTGACTGGCTGTTCGGTGCCATCCATATTGAGTGGCAGACCAACAATGACTAAATCTGGCTGCCATTCTTTGAGGAGCTTCTCAATCATATCCCAATTAGGAGAACCCTCTTTGGCTTTGAAAGAATCTAGTGCTCTGGCTGTGCCGGTTATTTCTTGTCCTATAGCAGCACCAATACTGCGGGTACCGAAATCGAATGCGATCACTGTGCGGTTTTTCATCAGGCATGCCCTGCTTGTAATGCGAGATTGTGGATATTAATTCCCAATAAGGATGCAGCTTCACGCCAGCGATCGGCAACGGGGGTATTGAAAATAATTGAAGGATCAGCACTGACAGTAAGCCAGCTATTTTCCATAACTTCTTTTTCCAGCTGACCTTTTTCCCAGCCGGCATACCCCAGTGTCATTAAAATATTTTTCGGCTGACGTGGAGTGCCTAATGCTTCGAGCATATCTTTGGAGGTCGTTACCATCGTCTCATCAGAGATTTGTATACTGGAGCTGAAACCGGGCAATGGCGTATGTAAAATAAAACCATGTTCTTCAGATAACGGTCCACCCGCCATAACCGAGCTGTTCAGATTGATGTTATCGTCTCTGTCTGCGGGAGAGATTTCTAATTTCTTCAAGATCCCCTGAATAGAAACCTGAGTTATTGGCTTATTGATAATTAACCCCATCGCACCGTTTTGATCATGTTCGCAGATATAAACTACAGAACGGTTGAAATAAGGATCAATGAGCGAAGGCATAGCAATAAGGAAATGGTGCTGTAAGTTCATGTTTTTTTGATGATGATTTTTACGATAAATGAATAAAGTGGCCCACACAGCATGTGAGCCTATATAATAAATGGCAAACGCTACCAGGAAATGGAAGTTGTTTGGCCTATTATACCGTTTGTTTACCCAATCGTTTTTCAATTGAATTCATCAGCATACCCGTAACAGAGATCTCAGGGAAGGCCGCTTCTATTTCACGAGCACACGTTGGGCTAGTAACGTTGATTTCTGTCAGACGATCACCAATGATATCAAGCCCGACAAAAATTAATCCTTTTTCTTTCAGTACAGGTGCGACAGCGCGCGCTATTGCCCAGTCACTTTCTGACAGAGGCCGGGCTTCACCGCGTCCGCCTGCTGCGAGGTTTCCTCGTGTCTCACCTTGTGCCGGAATACGGGCGAGACAGTAAGGAACAGGTTCACCGTCCACAACCAACACTCGCTTATCTCCATCCTTAATAGCGGGCAGGAAGTTTTGTGCCATGCAGAAACGGCTGCCATGGTCTGTCAGCGTTTCAATAATCACACCAATATTTGGGTCATCCTGTTTCAGACGGAAAATAGAAGCGCCACCCATGCCATCTAATGGTTTAAAAATAACATCACCATGTTTTTGATGGAATTCACGCAGTGTTCTGGCGTTGCGTGTTACCAGCGTATCCGGCGTCAGTTCAGGGAACCATGCAGTAAACAGTTTTTCATTACAGTCACGCAGGCTTTGTGGTTTGTTGACGATAAGGCTTCCTTTAATTTCAGCCCGTTCCAGAATATAAGTCGCGTAGATGAATTCAGTATCAAAAGGCGGGTCTTTGCGCATCAGGATAACATTCAGTGTATCAAGGGCAATATCCTGTTCATTACCAAACTGATACCACTGCTGAGGATTTTCTTCCACGGTCAGCAAACGGGTGCGCGCACGGCCTTCCCCCTGATGCAGATAGAGATCATTCATCTCCATGTAATGGACTTCCCATCCACGTTTCTGTGCTTCCAGCAGCATGGCAAAACTAGTATCTTTCTTAATATTGATGGATGAAATTGGATCCATCACTATACCGAGCTTGATCATTCTTTCTCCTTAACCCAGATCACCAAAACGAACTTGTAGTGCTGTAATTGCAGTGAGTGCCGTAGTTTCTGTCCGCAGGACACGAGGGCCTAACAGGATATCAGTAAATTGGTGATTTGCCGTCATTTCTATTTCTTCGGCGGATAATCCCCCTTCCGGGCCAATCAGTAGGCGTACCTTTTCCACTGGCAACGGTAGGGTATTGATACTTTGGCTGGCACGAGGGTGCAGATTTAATTTTAGGCTGTTATCGTTTTCTGCACACCATGCTTCAAGTGACATAACAGGTCGGATCTCAGGGATCTGATTACGCCCACATTGTTCGCAGGCAGAAATTGCTATTTTTTTCCACTGTTGCAGTTTTTTTTCCAGCCTTTCCGCATCCAGTTTTACACCACAGCGTTCAGAAAGGAGTGGCGTGATAGTGTTAACACCCAGCTCAACCGATTTTTGGATGGTAAATTCCATTTTCTCACCGCGGGACATAACCTGCCCCAGATGCAGATCTAATGGTGATTCGTGATCAGCCAATTCTCCGGCGTGGATATAGACTTTGACCGTTTTTTTGCTGGCTTCTGTAATTTCTGCATTAAAAATCTGATTGCTACCATCAAAGAGCTGCAACCTTTGCCCGTTACTCATTCTAAGTACACGGCCAACATGATTGGCGGCATCATCACTAAGGCTAATTTCAGCTCCTACAGTAAGAGGAGCAGGGTGATAGATGCGGGGAATTCGCATATTTTTCTTTCCTTTTTCTCCGGATAACCTCGGTATGGCATATGCTGCCATGATAAAGGAGCGCTGGTAGCCTAATCAAGTTGTCTATCAGGCAAAAAGACCTTGCGAGCCGGCTCGCATATTTATTCCATAATGGCAATTTTAATGGATTTTTCATTGCTAATGACCTGTGGGAAAATTTAATATTCACCGTGTTCTGATTAACGTCAGGAAATAAATAAGGGATATCATTACAGGGATGTTATTTATGGAAGCTGTATTGAGCATTTTCATGGATGGAAAAGGTCAGTGGTTCAATAATCCAGTTAATCTGAATGATATAATAATTTCATTTTTTTGTATTACTTTAGTTTGCTTAGCCATTATTGATATAAAGACTTATCAGTTACCAGATATTTTCACTCAACCTTTATTATGGTTCGGATTAGTTTTTAATAGCAGTGATAATTTAATTCCGATCAAGAGTGCGATATATGGCGCCATATCAGGGTATTTATTTTTGTGGGTATTATATTGGTTATGTCGGTGTATTTTTAAGCAAGAGGGGGTTGGCTATGGTGATTTAAAGCTGGCTGCTGCAATAGGGGCATGGATTGGTATGGAGATGATCCCTGTGCTGATGCTTCTGTCTTCAATCTCCGGACTGTTAGGGTTTGCGATTATTTGGCTGAAAAGGAAAAATTATCCAGAGTTTATTGCTTTTGGGCCTTATCTTTGTTTTTCTGCCATACTTTTGATGTTTTTTTATCTATCTGGGATTAATATTATTGAGCTTGCTCAAGTTTAGATAATTCAGCATATTGGATATAGCCAGAAAACGATAAAAATATCACAGCCTAAAAGAGTGCGCTATGACACTAAAAATAACAGCATTATTGGAAAATCAGGTTTTTGCACCCTACAAAGGAAGCTTAATCAATAAGCAGGGGTTAAGCTTATTAATTCAGGATCAGGAAAATACAATTCTTTTTGATACTGGTCCAGATGGCAGTTTTATCGATAACGCAAAGAAATTAAATATAGATTTATCGAAGGTTTCTACAGTTATTGTTTCTCATGGTCATTTTGACCACTGTGGAGGTCTGCCTTTTTTTTCTACGAACGCTAAAGTTATTTGTCATCCGGAGGTGAAAAATGAAAGATATTATGGTTGGTTAATAACGAAAAATAAGGCTATGAAATTTAAAAAATTATCCAGACAGGTTAATTATGCTAATTTCGACACTTTTTTTTCAAAAGATGAAACTCACATTAATGATAGCTTTATTTATTCAGGTGAGATTAAAAAAGAAGAAAGTAAAAGTTATGGTGTGATCGTAGGTGAGAATTATTCTCCTGATTTTGTCAAAGATGAAGGCGCTTTAATTTATAAATCCCAACACGGATTAATTATTTTTATTGGCTGTGGGCATCGTGGTGTTATCGATATGGTTGAATTTTGTAAATCTATAACGGGTATCGATAAGGTCTATGCCATTATTGGTGGTTTACATTTACGTTATGCTTCTCCCTTGAAGCTATTACGTATCAGGCGATATATTAAAAAAGAAAATATACAGCATATTTATGCTTGTCACTGTAGTGGTAGATGGGGAAGATTATGGTTACCAAATGCGAAGAATCTTTCTACTGGGCAATCTATTGAACTTGGTTAGTGTTAATTGGGGAAAATAAATGTGAGAATTGAAAGTATAGGAGAGAGCAGGATTAGAGCCTATAGTACACATTAATTACATGGTAGATGTTAAAAGCATCTAATGTATCGGGCTACTTTCTGCATACAATAGATGTTAAAAGCATCTAGTAGGCTGGGTAGCTCCTGTATACGCTAGACGTTGGAAGCATCTAGCTGGTTTAGGCTGTTCATCCTGCTTGCGCTAGACGTTGGAAGCATCTAGTTGGCCTTAAGCTGCCTACCTTACATAACCTAGACGTTAGAAGCATCTAATTATCTTAGGTTGGCTTACTTATCTCTCCGTTGAAACCAAATCTAAATAAAGTGAGTTTTTTATTCAAGATGATTTATTGCAGTATGGCTCATTGGTCACAAATTCAGTTTATTAATTAGTTATAAAAATAAAAAAATGACCAGTATCACTTAATTTAGGCATTGTTTGTGTTTAATTGGTGAATTTGTGTTTTTATATTTTGGTTATAAATTTTATTCTTATTTAAATGTAAAGTATTAAAGGGGTTTTTGAAATGATAATTTCATTTTTTATTATAATGTTTTTTTTGGGGAATGACTATTTGAATAAAATACGGGTGCTACTATTCGTAACACCCATGATAATTTTAATTTATTGAGGCCACGTCATTTCGCCTTTAAGAACTTTTGCACTTAATTCAAGGCTGGATTCTTCCGCAAGGTTTGGATAATGTTTTTTCATAATTGAAATTAATTCTGCGGAATCTTTTGCTTTTGGTAATTCTTTCTCCAATGTAGCCAGATAATTTTGAGTAAAATTCACTGAGTCCAGTGTCATAGCTGTATGACCTACATAATGACCTGGTACCACAGTTTCAGGTTTCAGGTTTTTAATTTGGTCTAATGTTTGCATCCAGTTATGACGGGATGATTTAGTTTGAGTGTCTGCAATCCATACATGAATATTTTCAGATACAGTAACACCACCAACAACTGCTTTTAATTTAGGAACCCATACGAAAGTACGATCTGCTGCCGGGCCATTCAAACCTTCAACAATCAATTTCTCACCGTCTACAGTAAAAGTATCTCCCTTCAATGGCTCAGGGACAATAATTTTTTTCGGAGCCTGATCTTGCAGAACGCCACCCCAGTACGCCAGTTTACCGTCTTTGGTCTCATTGATAGCTTTAATCGTTTCTGGTGAAGCGATCACTTTGGCTTCAGGGAAGGCTTCAGTGATCACATCAAGACCAAAGTAATAATCTGGATCAGATTGGCTGATATAGATCGTTGTTAGTTTTTTCCCCGTCTTTTTGATCATGTTGACCAGTTCCTGAGCATCGCTTTTTCTGAACTGAGCATCAATCAGCACAACTTCATGTTCACCACTGATAACTTCAGAAGAGACCGGAAAAATACTTTCTTCACCCGGATTGTAAATATCCATTTTAAGTTCAGAGGCCTGAGCGAATGTCCCCATTCCTAATGAAAGAGCTGTGGCCAGAGCGGTATTTAATATTGTTTTATGTACTGTAGTCTTGTTAGCCATCATTGAATTCCTAAATGCTTATCTGCTTGAATGGCGCATATAATAGATTGCATACTCCGATTGAAAAATCCCATAATTGGCAACTGTTTGTTGCATAAATCAATCGAATCAGCGTGGGGATACAAAAACATAGATGGACAGGATCACAGCAGCACAGGTTTTTGTCACAATTGTTGAACAGGGTAGTTTGAGTGCAGCGGCAGAACGGCTTGATATGTCACGGGCAATGGTGTCACGTTATTTGTCCGAAATGGAACGGTGGTCAGAAGTTCGTCTTTTACATCGTACAACCCGCCAAATCAGCCTGACATCAGCGGGAGAACAGGCTTATCAGCGAAGCCTTAAGCTGATAGAACTGGCGGAAGCAATGCCGGTTCAACAATCGGCAGAAGCTAAGACTCTGAAAGGTCAGTTGAGAGTAAGCTGTTGTCAGGCACTGGGAATTAGTGCACTGTCTGTGGCTATCCCTGAATTTATGCGCAAGTATCCGCAAATTGGGGTTAGTCTGGAAATCAGTAATAAAGCGACTAAGTTGGTTGAAGAGCGTATTGATTTAGCTATTCGCATTACGAATAATCTGGGACTGAATTTAATCGCCCGTCCGCTATCGACTTGCCATTCTGTTATTTGTGCCGCACCTTCTTATTTAGCCGGTAAAAGACTTCCCCAGAACCCCGATGATTTGGCGATGCATAATTGCCTGACTTATAACCTTTTTGACAAAAATTTATGGTTATTTGAAAAACAGGATGAACAGTATTCGGTTCCCGTCAGCGGCATGTTAAGTGCTAATGAATCAACGGTTCTGATGGAAGCGGCTTTACAAGGAGCGGGTATTTCTATGCAGCCCTATTATTCCGTCTCGCCCTATTTAAAATCTGGGCAATTAATTGAATTATTACCAGATTATCAACCTCAGGCGATGGGGATCTATGGTATTTATGTCAGCCGTCAAAATATGCCCGCTACCTTACGGGCCTTATTGGATTTTCTGGTGGAGTGGTTTGATTCATCCTCTCACTGGCAGCAATTAACGCTGAAAAGCTGATGCTAATTTCTGAGGGAATAGTTTAGCCTGTTGTTTTAAATGGCTAATGAATATTTCAACCGGCTCAGAAGATGGACGATGGAGCGGCTTAATTAAGCTAACGATAAAAGGAATATCTATACTGAACGGTCGGATACATAACCCTATGTTTTTATACAGTTCTTTTTTATTCAGATAGTCGAGTGCGGTCAGAGGATTGACAATCGATACTCCGATACCTTCACTAACCATGGCACATACTGATGATGCACTGTGGGTCTCCATGATCATCCTGCGTGAAACCTGATGTTCGTTAAATATCGCATCGATAAGCTTTCTGTAGCTGTCAGTAATAGAGAGGCTGATAAAGGGCTGATCATGAAAATCTTCTGGTATCAGTTGTGTTTTTTGTGCAAGCGGGTGGCTATCCGGCAGAACGCAGACTTCATTCAATGTCAGTAAAGTTTCACGTTCAGTTCCGGCAGGTGTCTGCATATGTTCGGTTAAACCGATATCGTGGCGTTGTGCCGAAAGCCACTCTTCCAGTAATGGAGATTCTTGTGGAATGATTGTCAGTTGTGCATCAGGATAGGATTGAATGAAACTGCGGCAGACTTTGGGTAATAAAGATTGTGAGAATACCGGCAAACAGGCGATAGATAGTTGCGCATACTCAAATTGGCGAATACTGTCCGCTGCATTGAGAATCCTTTCCAGCCCGTAATAGGATCGCTGGACTTCTTCAAATAACCTCAGCCCTTGCGCGGTCGGGAATAAACGTCCTTTGATCCGGTCAAACAATTTAAATTTCAACAATTGTTCTAGACGCGCCAGTTCACGGCTTACTGTTGGTTGTGAAGTTTTCAGTAAAACCGCAGCGTCAGTCAGGTTCTTTGTGGTCATTACGGCATGAAAAATCTCTAT
The DNA here is from genome assembly GCF_963876495.1 of Xenorhabdus sp. KJ12.1. Classification (NCBI taxonomy): domain Bacteria; kingdom Pseudomonadati; phylum Pseudomonadota; class Gammaproteobacteria; order Enterobacterales; family Morganellaceae; genus Xenorhabdus; species Xenorhabdus sp. KJ12.1. The sequence continues at coordinate 65,731 of NZ_CAWNQH010000062.1, read as the reverse complement.
ATGTCGCCATGAGCAGGCGTGCATAGTGTTCTCCTTTAGACTTCACTTCGAGACTGTTTCACGAAGAAAAATAGCCTTTTAGTGTATACCATATAACGACGTGTTTAAAAATAAAGCAAAACAATATCAAAAATGAATAGCCTTTAGCAAAATAGATATTTTTCTTCCTGCTATTTTGCTGTCAATAATGAAGTATCTGCTGATTTTGTGAGAATGCTTCAATGACAATACCCACTATGACTGTTAATTCAGGTACTGCTAATGCAGGCAATAATTTTACGCCAGAAAACCTTCTTGCTTTGCCCGCGGTTTACGGAACGCCATTATGGGTTTATGACAGTGGTATTATTAGCAGACAAATTGGGAAGCTAAAGCAGTTTGATGTTATCCGGTTTGCACAGAAAGCCTGTTCTAATACCCACATTCTACGCTTGATGAGAGAGCAGGGTATTAAAGTGGATTCGGTATCACTGGGCGAAATTGAACGTGCTCTTCATGCCGGTTTTCAGCCCGGGCGTGATAAATCTGAGATTGTATTCACCGCTGATCTTATTGATGAAGAGACGCTGGAGCGTGTCATTGAGCTAGATATTCCTGTCAATGCCGGTTCTATTGATATGCTGGAACAGATTGGTCAGCGTCAGCCAGCACATCCGGTTTGGCTGAGGATTAACCCAGGATTCGGGCATGGTCATAGTCAGAAGACCAATACTGGGGGTGAAAATAGCAAACATGGGATCTGGTTTCAGGATTTGCCTTTAGCTCTTGAGAAAATTCATCAATACAACCTGCATTTGGTTGGTCTGCATATGCATATTGGTTCCGGTGTTGACTACCAGCATCTTGCGAATGTTTGTAATGCGATGGTGGAACAGGTTGTATCGTGTGGAGTCGATATTCAGGCAATTTCAGCAGGCGGAGGGTTATCCATTCCCTATAAAAACGGTGAGGAAGCCGTGGATACTTGTCATTATTACAATTTATGGCATGAAGCCCGTCAGCGTATTGAACAGCACTTGGGGCATCATATTAAGCTAGAGATTGAGCCCGGTCGCTTTCTGGTTGCTGAAGCAGGAATTTTGATGGCAGAAGTGAGAGCGGTAAAGTCAATGGGAAGCCGTCATTATGTGCTGGCAGACGCCGGTTTTAATGATTTGATGCGCCCGGCAATGTACGGCAGCTATCACCATATTTCTGTTTTGCACGATGATCGCCACGTAACACACAGTGATATTGGGAAAAGCAACAGTCATTCTGGCTTGAGGGAAACATTAGTGGCAGGGCCATTATGTGAATCGGGAGATGTTTTTACCCAGCTGGAAGGAGGGGAGGTCATCCCGCGTATGTTGCCCGACATTTCAGTCGGTGATTATCTGATTTTTCATGATACTGGTGCTTATGGTGCATCAATGTCTTCAAACTATAATAGCCGCCCTTTGATCCCGGAAGTATTGTTTGCTGAGGGACAGCCTCGTTTAATTCGTCGTCGACAGACGATACAGGAATTGCTATCACTGGAAGAAGTGTAAAAAAACGGGGCCGTGATGTGCCCCGCTTTGTTTACTATTTACTTATCACTTGTATCAGCATTAAGCCGCTTTGATTTGCTTATTCGCTTTTTTTGTTGCATTAGGTACAGAGAGTGCGTCTGCTTCAAATTCATCAACATTGATTGAACGTAGTCTGCTGGCTTCCGCTCGTTTCAGAATATCAGCTTCTTCTTTGGTGATCTTATTATCAGATAATGCTTTTTCAGCTAACTGATCCAGACGTGTAAAGCCCAGATTTTTGCCTGCTTCACGGCTCAGGCGGGCATGAATAGGCTCTGCGGCAATAACGTCATGCAGGGCTTCTTCCAGTAATCCATGAGGATTATGCTCGCTTGGTGTCAGATATTGACCACGACCAATCCGATCACGGGTTGCAGAAGGAGTCTGTAATATCTGAGCCAGTTTGTGATCCAGTTTATCCGCTGGAGCAGTGCGTGAACGACCCAGGGGGAAGACAATTCCTCGCATTAAACCAGCCACCAGACGGTTAGGGAAGTTAAGCAGTAAATCATGCAGAGCCAGTTCCGCCTGATACAGAGCATCTTCTACCGCCCATTGTACCAGTGGTAAGTCTTCTTTCTGGCGTCCTTCGTCTTCATAGCGTTTTAAAGTCGCACTTGCCAGAAAGATTTGGCTCAGAATATCGCCCAGACGGGCTGAGATGCGTTCACGGCGTTTCAGACTGCCACCCAATACTCCCATGGAAACATCAGACATCAGGGCAAGGTTAGCACTCAGGCGATTGATTAACTGATAGTAACGGCGGGTTGCATCATTAACAGGTGTGCTGCTTGTTCTACCATTAGTAATACCTAACCAGAGGCTGCGCAGGGTATTGCTGGCAACATGCCCGAGGTGACCAAACAGCGCTTTATCAAATGCTTTGACATCATTTTTTTCAGCCGCAGCTATTTCAGTCAGTACATAAGGGTGGCAACGAATGGCGCCCTGACCAAAGATAATCATGCTACGGGTCAGGATATTCGCACCTTCTACAGTGATGGCGATAGGTGCGCCCTGATAAGAACGGGCCAAAAAGTTAGATGGGCCAAGGCAGATACCTTTACCACCAGCGATATCCATTGCATCAATGACTGCACGCTGACCTCTATGAGTACAGTGATATTTCACGATAGCCGACAGAACGGCAGGTTTTTCACCCATCATAATGCCGCTTGTGATCATCGTTGCTGCTGCATCCATCAGATAAGAGTTACCGGCAATGCGGGCCAGTGGTTCTTCAATACCTTCCATTTTGCCGATAGGCAGTTTGAACTGACGGCGAATGTAGGAGTAAGCACCGATAGCCATAGCGATACTTTTCAGCCCGCCAGTTGCGTTGGACGGCAGAGTGATACCACGGCCAACTGACAAGCACTCAACCAGCATACGCCAGCCTTGCCCAGCCATTTTCGGCCCACCAATAATGTAATCGATAGGAACGAAAATATCCTGACCACGGGTTGGCCCGTTCTGGAATGGAATATTCAGTGGGAAGTGGCGATGACCGATTTCAACACCCGGGGTATTGGTTGGGATAAGAGCACAGGTAATACCCAGAGATTCAGTCTCACCCAGTAAATGGTCCGGGTCATACAATTTGAATGCTAGCCCCAGTACAGTCGCGATAGGTGCAAGGGTAATGTAGCGTTTATTCCAGTTCAGGCGCATACCAAGAACTTGTTCACCCTGCCATTCGCCCATACAGACGACACCAGTATCCGGAATTGCACCAGCATCAGAACCGGCTTCCGGGCTGGTCAGAGCAAAACAGGGAATTTCTTCACCACGGGCAAGACCAGGCAGGTAATGTTTTTTCTGCTCATCGGTACCATAGTGCTGCAATAATTCACCCGGGCCTAACGAGTTAGGTACACCGACAGTGATCGCCAGAATACCGGAGACACCAGACAGTTTTTGTAGCACTTGTGATTGGGCGTAAGCTGAGAATTCCAGACCACCATATTCTTTCTTGATGATCATCGCAAAGAAGCGATGCTCTTTCAGGTAAGCCCACAGCTCCGGAGGCAAGTCAGCTAATTCGTGGCTGATTTGGAAATCATTTGCCATCCGGCAGGCTTCTTCCACAGGGCCATCAATGAATGCCTGTTCTTCAGCAGTGAGTTGCGGTTTAGGGTAATTGTGCAATTTTTTCCAGTCAGGATTGCCACGGAATAAATCACCTTCCCACCATGTTGTACCTGCATCAATGGCTTCTTTCTCTGTTCTGGACATGCTTGGCATAACTTTACGGAATGCTTTCAGGCCGGGAGCGGAGAATAAAGAGATTCGGGTCGGGGTGAAAACAAGAGGGAACAGGATAATAGCGAGTGGCAGCAGTAGCCAGTAGCTCCATAGGCCGGTAACACCCATAATGAATGTATAGGCAATAAGCAGCAGGCTGCTGACAGTCAGGCTGACTTTGCGGTAACAAAGCCCACCAATCAAGACTAAAAATAAGATGATACTGAGCACGGTCATAGTAAAACTCCTGTAAATCTCAGGTTGAGTTGTCAGAGGTCTGACCTGTTGTGTTGTTCTTCTTTTTTAGATGAGGAAAAGGCTTTTATCAATATATTTACATCTTAATTACAATCTAGCTCACAAAGTGATTGCTGTTTTTGCTGTGATAGTTTCGTCGGGGTGTAATGAAATCTTCTTTCAGGAGGGGGAATCCGTTACACTGAATAACTGTTGTTATTAATCCCGAAGACCTTTCCTTTCAGGAGTATGAGCCCCATGTATCAAGATCTGATCCGCAGTGAATTATCTGAAGCCGTAGAGACACTGACCAACTTTCTCAACGATAATGCCAATATTGATGCCATTCAAAAAGCGGCGGTTTTGTTGGCAGATTCATTCAAGGCGGGAGGAAAAGTACTTTCTTGCGGCAATGGTGGTTCACATTGTGATGCCATGCATTTTGCGGAAGAGTTGACAGGCCGTTATCGTGAAAACCGTCCGGGATACCCTGGTATCGCTATTTCTGATCCCAGCCACCTGTCCTGCGTGAGTAATGATTTTGGCTATGATTATGTGTTTTCCCGCTATATCGAAGCTGTTGGTCAGCAAGGTGATGTTCTGCTCGGAATTTCAACCTCAGGTAATTCCGGTAATATTATTAAGGCAATTGAAGCTGCCCGTGCGAAAGGGATGAAGGTGATCACCCTGACCGGCAAAGATGGCGGCAAAATGGCCGGAACAGCGGATGTTGAAATTCGTGTGCCTCATTTCGGTTACGCGGATCGTATTCAGGAAATTCATATCAAAGTTATCCATATTTTGATTCAGTTAATTGAAAAAGAGATGGAAAAAGCCTGATTACAACGTGTTAATAGAAACCAGTGTTAACAGCAATCAGCGTTAACAGGTATCAGGTTCAGGTTAGAGGTAGGCAATGTGTGAATTACTTGGCATGAGTGCCAATGTGCCAACGGATATCATTTTCAGTTTGAGTGGTCTGATCCAGCGAGGCGGGAATACAGGCCCTCACAGGGACGGCTGGGGAATTACTTTCTATGAAGGTCTTGGATATCGAACCTTCAAAGATCACCAGCCCTGTTATCATTCTCCTGTTGCCCACTTTATTCAGGGCTATCCGATCAAATCAGAGGCTATTATTGCCCATATTCGTCAGGCTAACCGCGGCAATGTATCCCTTGTGAATACTCATCCGTTTACCCGTGAATTATGGGGAAGATACTGGACTTATGCCCATAACGGTCAATTGAAAGGGCATCGTAACCTGAAAACGGGAAATTATCGTCCGGTTGGTGAAACTGACAGTGAATGGGCATTTTGCTGGATACTACATCAGTTGTCGGTGAAATATCCTAAACGGCCTTCCAACTGGCCAGCGGTATTCCGTTTCATCGCATCACTGGCAGATGAACTTCGGGAAAAAGGTGTGTTTAATATGTTGCTATCGGATGGGCAATTTATGCTGGCTTATTGTTCGACACAATTGCACTGGATTACCCGCCGTTCACCTTTCGGTAAAGCAAAATTGCTTGATCAGGATATTGAAATTGATTTTCAGGAACATACGCAGCCTGATGATGTGGTATCCGTGATTGCAACTTTGCCTTTAACGCATAACGAAGACTGGCATAAAATTGAACCGGGAAGTTATGCATTATTTCACCTCGGTGAACGCATAGTCTGATGGAGTTTGATTGTCTGATTGAGCTACCTGATTTAAAACATATTGTCCTCTGATGACTTTAACAGTTGCAGGTGTGTTATGTTGAACGAAATATTCATAAGCAGGCTGCAACTGTTCCCAAAATGGGTAATTGACGTTATTGTGATGGCGTTTCATGTTTGATGACGTCATCCTGAAGGGGTAAATGTCAATTTTAATTTCTCGTTGCCCACGATGAAGCGCACTTTCTGCATACCGGTATATTTCATCCATATAAAGATTGGTCATGGCATAGCAGCCAATAGATTTACATGCACCATGGATCATTAAATTCTTGCCGGAATAACCCCGGTATTTATCAAATTGATTGGGGAAGCCTATATTAATGGCTCGGTAGTAGCTGCTGTCGGGTTTTAACTGTTTAAGGCTGACGTGGTAAAAACCTTCCGGGCTTTTTAAGTCCCCTTTCAGGGTCTTAGGGCCAAGCCCTCCGGAGTAATTACAGATAGGATATTGCCGGGTTAATTGATAATGCCCTGTGCTGTTTTTGGTGTAGAGTTCAAGTACTTTTTCTTCTTTGAATATTTGAATGAAGATATCAGAGCCGAGCTGTTTTAATGGTGATTTTTCACTTAATTGTTTACTGCCTGATAACAAGCTCTGGGCCTGAGTAAATGCTGGCACACTAACGAGAAGCCAGCTCAGCGAAAAATAAAGAATATTTTTTTTCATAATATAACCACCTAAGAAGGTAATAACTTAATGACATCCTGCGATTGAGGTTATCATGTCGTGGCAATATGCTGAGTAAATATAACAACGATATTTTGTACCCATAAAAAGACAGTCTGGTTAAAAAGCCCTCCGTAGTAGGGAAAAGTGATGATTGTGCTCGGCTTTATCGAGTAGTTAACGGTTCAGCAGAGAAATTATTCTTATTTGCTTGAGCTAAATCACTCGATTAGTCAGACAGCGTTTGGGGGAAATGTTAGAATCGTTGCCGGCGAAACTTAAGAGAATATTGTAACGATTATCGGCATGAATAACTTGAGATATATGCCGCTCAAGCTGTTTTTTATTACTGAAGTCGCTGCATCACCCCGCGGAAATACCACTGGGTGATCTGTAGCATATGATTTAACTGATAAACTTGTGCAAATCTTATGATTAAAATTAAAAAAGGACTCGACCTCCCGATAGCAGGAGCGCCTGCCCAAGTTATAGAAGATGGTCCGACAATTCGCCATGTCGCCTTATTAGGCGAAGAATATGTTGGAATGCGTCCTTCTATGCTGGTTAAGGAAGGTGAGCATGTTAAAAAAGGGCAAATTCTTTTTGAAGATAAAAAGAATCCAGGGGTAGTATTTACCAGTCCCGCAAGTGGGAAAGTTGTAACCATTGGACGTGGAGAGCGCCGTGTACTGCAATCTGTTGTGATTGAGGTTAATGGTGACGAACAAATAACGTTTGATCGTTATGAGCGTACAGAACTTGCAGGGCTGACTCGTGAACAGGTAGAAAAAAACCTGCTTTCATCAGGAATGTGGACGGCATTACGTACACGTCCTTTCAGTCGTTCTCCTGTCCCAGGCTCCACACCAAAGGCAATCTTTGTTACGGCAATTGATACTCAGCCACTGGCGGCTGATCCGTCCGTTGTTATTGCAACACAAGAAGAGGCTTTTGTTGATGGTCTGAATGTTCTGTCAAAACTGACAGAAGGAAAAATCCACGTTTGCCACGGCGCGGGGAAAATTCCGACATCGGGGAACAACCCTCAAATTACTTACAGCCAGTTTGTCGGGCCGCATCCGGCTGGGTTGGTTGGAACACATATTCATTTCATTGAACCGGTCAGTGCTCAAAAAGCAGTATGGCATCTTGGATATCAAGATGTTATTGCTATCGGTAAGCTATTCACTACCGGTGAATTGTATACTGATCGCGTCATTTCTCTGGCGGGGCCGCAGGTTAAAACACCGCGTCTGGTTCGTTCCCGTCTGGGTGCTGACTTGCTGGAAGTGACTCACGGGCAGCTTAAAGAGGGTGAAAACCGTATTATTTCCGGTTCAGTATTGTGTGGCGCTAAATCAGATGAAGCTCATCATTATCTGGGTCGTTTCCACACTCTGGTATCTGTTCTGTCTGAAGGCCGTGAGAAAGAGTTGTTTGGCTGGATAGCTCCCGGTACGAATAAATTCTCCATTACCCGCACCACTATCGGTCATTTCCTGAAAAAGAAGCGGTTTGCTTTCTCAACTTCCACAAATGGCGGAGATCGCTCCATGGTGCCAATCGGTAACTATGAGCGAGTAATGCCTTTGGATATCATGGCTACTCACTTGCTTCGTGATCTGCTGGCTGGGGACACTGACGGTTCTCAGGCTCTGGGTTGTCTGGAGTTAGATGAAGAAGATTTGGCACTGTGTACTTATGTTTGCCCGGGTAAATATGAGTATGGTCCGGTACTGCGTGAAGTGCTGACTAAGATTGAGCAGGAAGGGTAATTCATGGGCCTGAAAAATTATTTTGAAAAAGTAGAACATCACTTTGAGGCCGGTGGCAAGCTGGAAAAATATTATCCTCTCTATGAGGCAGTGAGCACCGTCTTTTACACGCCGGGCACGGTGACAAAAGGGAAAACTCACGTCCGTGATGCCATCGATCTCAAGCGTATGATGATTCTGGTATGGATGTCTGTTTTTCCGGCGATGTTCTGGGGAATGTATAACGTCGGGAATCAGGCGATACCAGCCCTGACCCATCTATACAGCGGAGAGGCATTACAGCAGGTTCTGTCTTCAGACTGGCATTATATGCTGGCTCAGTATCTTGGTGCATCACTGACACCGGATGCAGGGTGGGGCAGCAAAATGCTGTTGGGCGCAACCTATTTCCTGCCAATTTATGCGGTTGTTTTTGTTGTTGGGGGTTTTTGGGAAGTTTTATTTTCCATTATCCGTAAACATGAAATCAACGAAGGCTTTTTTGTCAGCTCGATTCTGTTCGCACTGATTGTTCCGCCAACGCTGCCATTATGGCAGGCGGCACTGGGTATTACGTTTGGTATTGTTGTCGCAAAAGAAATCTTTGGCGGAACCGGGCGTAACTTCCTTAACCCAGCACTGGCAGGCCGTGCTTTCCTGTTCTTTGCTTATCCTGCGCAAATCTCAGGTGATCTGGTCTGGACTGCGGCTGATGGCTTTTCCGGTGCGACTCCGCTGTCTCAGTGGGCGAATGCAGGTCAGCACGCTCTGATGAACACCATTTCAGGGCAGCCTGTAACATGGATGGATGCTTTCCTTGGTAACATCCCGGGTTCAGTGGGTGAAGTTTCCACTCTGATGATTTTCATCGGTGGTGCCATTATTCTGTTTTCCCGCATCGCTTCATGGCGCATCGTTGCTGGTGTCATGGTCGGTATGATTGCCATGTCCTATCTGTTCAATGCAATTGGTTCAGATACTAACCCGATGTTTGCTATGCCTTGGTACTGGCACATGGTTCTGGGCGGTTTCGCATTTGGCATGATCTTTATGGCTACAGACCCGGTATCTGCTGCATTTACGGATAAAGGTAAGTGGGCATACGGTATTCTGATCGGGGTCATGTGTATTCTGATCCGGGTTGTGAACCCAGCTTACCCAGAAGGGATGATGTTGGCGATTCTGTTCGCTAACCTGTTCGCGCCACTGTTCGATTATCTGGTCGTGCAGGCCAATATTAAGCGGAGAAAAGCCCGTGGCTAATGATAAACCAAAAAATAATGACAGCATCGGCAGAACGTTTCTCGTTGTTTTTGTGCTGTGCCTTGTATGTTCGATTGTCGTTGCTGGTTCAGCCGTAGGTTTGAAAGCGCAGCAGCAGGAACAGAAACTGCTGGATAAGCAGCGCAATATTCTGGATGTTGCCGGTTTGCTCAAGCCAGACATGACAACAGCAGAAATTAAAGAAGTGTATGACAGTCGTATTCAACCTGAATTACTTAATTTGAAAACGGCAGCACTTGAAAAAAGTGATGGTAAGTTTGACCTGAATAATGCTCTGCGCAGTGATGAAACCAGTATCGCTTTATCATCGAAACAGGATTTGGCAAAAATCCGCCGTCGCGCTGATATGGCCGAAATCTATCTGGTCAAAGATGAGCAGGGTAAAACCACTGAGCTGGTATTGCCAATCTACGGTTCAGGTTTGTGGTCAATGATGTATGCGTTTATTTCTATTGATGTGGATGGCGTAACATCTCGCGGCATTACTTACTATTCTCACGGCGAAACTCCGGGTCTGGGTGGTGAAGTTGATAACCCACAATGGCGTAAGCAATGGGTTGGTAAAAAACTGTATAACCCGGAAGGTGCGCCGGCGATTAAAATCGTTCGTGGTGGAGCCGGTGATAATCCTTACGGTGTAGATGGTTTGTCCGGAGCGACTCTGACTTCCAACGGTGTTCAGCATATGTTTGATTTCTGGTTGGGTGATAACGGTTTTGGTCCGTTCCTGAAAAAAGTACGCGAGGGAGCCCTGAAAGATGGCTGATAGCAAAGAGATAAAACGCGTCCTGCTTGGGCCGTTGTTTGATAATAACCCGATAGCATTGCAGGTTTTGGGGGTATGTTCAGCATTGGCTGTAACAACCAAACTGGAAACTGCGCTGGTAATGACGATTGCTGTAACACTGGTAACAGCATTCTCTAACTTCTTTATTTCATTGATTCGTAACTACATTCCGGGCAGTGTGCGAATCATCGTACAGATGGCGATCATCGCATCGCTGGTTATTGTGGTAGACCAGATTTTACAGGCGTATGCCTATGAAATCTCAAAACAGTTATCCGTGTTTGTTGGCCTTATCATCACTAACTGTATCGTAATGGGCCGCGCAGAAGCCTACGCCATGAAAGCGCCACCGGTGGAAAGCTTTATGGATGGTATTGGTAACGGTTTGGGCTACGGTGTCATTCTGTTACTGGTGGGTTTTTTGCGCGAGCTGTTTGGCTCAGGAAAACTGTTGGGCATTACAGTGATGGAATCCATCAAGAATGGCGGTTGGTATCAGCCTAATGGCTTGTTCCTGCTGGCACCAAGTGCATTCTTCATCATTGGTATGCTGATTTGGGGTCTGCGGACTCTGAAGCCTGAGCAGGTTGATAAGGAGTAACAGGCAACATGGAACATTATATTAGTTTGTTTGTCCGTGCCGTCTTTATCGAGAATATGGCGTTATCCTTTTTTCTCGGTATGTGTACTTTTCTGGCGGTATCCAAAAACGTAAAAACCGCTTTTGGTTTGGGCGTTGCCGTAACGGTTGTTCTGGGGATTTCGGTTCCTGCCAACAACCTTGTTTACAATCTGGTACTCCGTGATGGTGCCCTGATTGATGGCGTTGACCTGAGCTTCCTGAACTTCATTACCTTTATCGGTGTGATTGCTGCACTGGTACAGATACTGGAAATGATCCTCGACCGCTACGTTCCCGCCCTTTACAACGCATTGGGGATTTTCCTGCCGTTGATTACGGTAAACTGTGCGATTTTTGGTGGTGTTTCTTTCATGGCCCAGCGCGACTATAACTTCAGCGAATCCATCGTATATGGTTTCGGTTCAGGTATGGGCTGGATGCTGGCAATTGTTCTGATGGCCGCAATCCGTGAAAAAATGAAATATGCGGATGTTCCGGCGGGTTTGAAAGGACTGGGGATCACCTTTATTACCACCGGGCTGATGGCATTGGGCTTTATGTCCTTCTCCGGCGTGCAGCTCTAAAGGCGGGAAGAATTCATGGATATAATCATTCTAGGCGTAGTAATGTTTACCCTGATTGTGTTGGCACTGACAGCAATGATTTTGTTCGCAAAATCGAAGCTGGTGAACACCGGGGATATTAAAGTTGAAGTCAACGGCGATGAGGATAAAAGTTTTACTGCTCCTGCCGGTGACAAGTTATTGGGTATGCTGGCTAATCAGGGGATTTTCGTTTCCTCTGCTTGTGGCGGCGGTGGATCTTGTGGTCAGTGCCGTGTAAAAATCAAGGACGGTGGTGGTGACATTCTGCCTACCGAGCTGTCTCACATTAACAAACGCGAAGCGAAAGAAGGCTGCCGTCTGGCATGTCAGGTTAATGTTAAGCAAGACCTGAAAATTGAATTGCCGGAAGAAATATTCGGCGTTAAAAAGTGGGAATGTGAAGTTATCTCTAACGATAATAAAGCGACTTTCATTAAGGAATTAAAACTGAAAATTCCTGATGGGGAAGTTGTACCATTCCGTGCTGGTGGTTACATTCAGATTGAATGTCCACCACATGTTGCCCGTTATTCCGATTTTGATGTACCGGATGAATACCGTGAGGACTGGGATAAATTTAACCTGTTCCGCTATGTTTCTGAAGTGACTGAACCAACTGTTCGTGCCTATTCTATGGCGAACTATCCGGAAGAGCACGGCATCATTATGCTGAATGTGCGTATTGCAACACCGCCGCCAAGAAATCCTGACGTGACACCGGGTATCATGTCTTCTTATATCTGGTCACTGAAAGCGGGTGATAAAGTCACTATTTCCGGCCCATTTGGTGAGTTCTTTGCGAAAGATACTGATGCAGAGATGGTCTTTATCGGTGGTGGCGCAGGTATGGCACCAATGCGTTCGCATATCTTTGATCAGCTGAGAAGACTGAGTTCCAAGCGTAAGATCACTTTCTGGTATGGTGCTCGTTCTAAGCGCGAAATGTTCTATACCGAAGATTTTGATCAGCTGGCGGCAGAGAATGAGAACTTTACATGGCACGTGGCATTGTCTGATGCCCTGCCGGAAGATAATTGGGATGGTTACACAGGCTTTATTCATAATGTTCTGTATGAAAACTATCTGAAAGACCATCCGGCACCGGAAGATTGTGAGTTCTACATGTGTGGGCCTCCGGTGATGAACGCAGCAGTCATTAAGATGCTGAAAGATCTTGGTGTAGAAGATGAAAACATCCTGCTGGATGATTTCGGTGGCTGATGATTTGAATCAGGCCATGATATATATCCCCCACAATGGCAGTAAATTGTGTGGGTATATAACACTTTGATTTAACGATAAGCGCCCACATTTTGTGGGCGCTGACGATTCAGAAAGAGTAAGTTATGTTGAATAAAAAAATTATCAACTGGGGTGTAATGCTACTGGCGGCAATGTTGTTGTCAGCATGTGGTGGCCCTGAACAGCAGAATCTGAGTGGGCAAACGATGGGGACTTATTACTCCGTCAAATATGTTGCTGATTCATCAGTTCCCTCTCCGGAAAACATGCAAAAAGAGATTGATCGTTTACTGGAGGAAGTAAACGATCAGATGTCCACTTACCGGCCAAATTCTGAATTGAGTCGTTTTAATCAAAGCCATGAAGTGAATACGCCTTTTCCGGTATCTGCAGCCACCGCCAAGGTTGTTAAAGAAGCCATCCGCATTAATAAGCTGACGGATGGTGCGCTGGATGTCACTGTCGGGCCATTAGTGAATCTATGGGGTTTCGGGCCGGAAGGGCGCGTAACGAAGGCACCAACAGAGGATGAACTGGCAACACGTCGCGCATGGATTGGCATCGATAAACTATCTGTTGAAGGTAATAGTCTGATTAAATCCATTCCTGAGTTGTATGTTGATCTTTCTTCCATTGCCAAAGGCTACGGTGTTGATGTTGTGGCGGAATATCTGGCTTCTCAGAATATCGGTAATTACATGGTTGATATTGGCGGAGAAGTCCGCACTGCAGGCAATAATGGAAAAGGGACACCTTGGCGAATTGCGATTGAAAAACCCTCCGATAGCGGAATGACACAAAGTGCTCAGGAAATTATTGCACCGGGTAATATGGCTGTAGCAACATCGGGTGATTATCGTAATTACTTTGAACAGAATGGCGTACGTTATTCACACACGATTAATCCTAAAACAGGCCGACCTATCGCGCATAATCTGGTTTCAATCACGGTTATTGCTCCAAGCTGTATGAGTGCTGATGGTTTTTCTACCGGGATAGATGTTCTGGGGCCGGAAAAGGGAATGGAAATGGCTGAGAAGCTGAACATTCCGGTCTTTATGATTGTCAAAACTAAAGATGGTTTTGAAGAACGTTATAGCCCGGCCTTTAAGTACTATTTACAACAGAAAGACGATTTACAACAGAAGAAATAAGAGGGAAGGTTATGGAAGTCTTTATCGCAGCCTTTATCTTTTTCCTGCTGGCCTTTGCGGGAATGGCGTTAGGTTATATTTTTAAACGCAAAAGCATTCAGGGAAGTTGTGGCGGTTTGGGAAGCATCGGTGTTGAGAAAGTTTGTGATTGTCCTGAACCCTGCGATGCTCGTAAAAAGCGTGAAGCAAGAGAAGCTGCTCGCCTTGCTCAGTTAGAGAAAAATCGCATTCTTTGATGTATTTTCGTTTTTCAAATCAATTGAGAAATGGTATTTGAAGTAATTTGAAATAGCCCGCTGTCAGAAAAAGCAGCGGGTTTTATTTTTTATAGTGAATTAAGAGGGTGACACCTTTTATGCGCCTGTTGTAAGTAACTTTTTACCGAACTCATGGAGATCCCAAGATCTTCTGCGACTTCTTTATAGCGCATCCCTTGCAGCTGAGTCAGCAAAAATGCCTGCCTGACTTTTATTGGTAGCTTATCAAGAGTGCTGTCTATCTTTTCTAACTGCTCCAGCAGCATAAGCTGATGTTCTGTTGGATAGGACGTGTTTTTCGGCACTGCACTGATATAGTCCAAATAATTCTCTTCGAGCTTTTTCCGGCGGTAATAATTAGCGATGGTTCTGCGAGCGATAGTAATTAAAAACGCTTTGGGATAACGGATCTCAGTCATATCCGGATATTGCATCAATTTGATAAAAACATCATGGGTGAGGTCTTCTGCATGGTTGAGACTAGCACAGTTCTGTTTGATCCAGCTCAGCAGCCATTCGTGGTATTCGTTATAAAGCTGATGGGCTATTTCATTGTGTCCGAATGTGCTTTTTTGCACAGCCATGTGATATTGCCTGAATGAATAAATTTGATAATGATTATTATTTTTATTTATTGATGGAAGTCAATAGCAGATTGTATTAATAACCCTCTTAAAAATTAAGAGGGTATATTGTATGAGGGTTTAATACTAGTTAGAACTGCTGTGAAATACTGAGTTTATAGTTGCGGCCAATACCTGCACCAGCTTCTCCTAAGTACGAGCGGTAATCACGGTTGAACAGGTTATCGACAGTAATGCGCGCCTCAAAACCTTGTATGAAATGTGGCTGCCAGCTGGCAAACAAGCCGTGTAGGGCATAACCTGCTGTTTTTGCCAGTGACCACTCTTTCGCTTTTGGATCGCCATCTGCAGGTGAACGGTCTTGTTTGCGGATGAAGTCGCCTTTCCAGCCCATCTTCATTTGTAAGAGTGGTATTTTAAACCCGAGCGTAGAGCGCAATGAAGTTGGAGGTATTTGATCCCACCATGTTTTATGTCCTATCCATGGGTCGCGCGGTGAAGTATCGCGCTGTCCACGCATAGTGGAGTAAGATAATTTACCAAACAGGGTCTGGCTATCGTAGAAAGTTTCTATTTCTAGTCCTTCTATAGTATATCCAGGCATATTACGGTAATTGGATAGCGGTTTTCCACATGTATCACGTAAACCATTTTTGCCGTGTTGTTCACAATAAATTCCATATCTTTTGAAAATTTCATCTTTTCCCCGATTACGGAATAGCGTAGTACGGATTTGTAAGCTGTCATTCTCAAGCATCAGATTATCGTAATCAAGTATGGCCCCAAGTCGTATCCCGGTCATTTTTTCAGTATCTAGGTTGCGGCTGGAACCAGGGACGCTGGAGTCATTTGATTGAACCTCATACTGCTCATCTACTAGTGGTGCTCTCCATGTGTGGCTGATATCTGCAAACAGTGAGATATTCTGACTGGTTTTCCACATTAAGCCCAGATGAGGTGTCCAGCCAGTGTAAGTGACACTGCTGTAGTCATGGTTGGCTTCGGGAGATTTATTATTAAAACGGGGAGCCTTATTTTCTTCTCCGATATTTTTCACATGGTCATAACGCACTCCCGGTGTAACTGTAACACTACCCAGTTTCAGAGAGTCCTGCATATACAGGCTGTAGGTATGCTGAGTACCTGCTGGCATATAGTAAGGTTGATAATAACCGTAATTATATTCAGCATTTTCTTGTATATTTTTACTTTTGCTTTTGCTTTTATTGAACATTAACACGTTGCGTTGATTTTTATGCCATTTGGCTCCAATCATTAGCTCATGTTCAATATTTCCGGTTGAGAATACGCTTTTATTGTTAATATCAGAAAGAATATCTGTGTAATCAACCCAGCTTTTCTGTCCCATAGAAGAGGCATAATTACCGGAGACATCTGTCGGGCGGCGATCATTTTGTTTTGTCTTCGAATAGGTGTTAGTTAGTGTCAGATTCAGCCAAAGGTTCTCTTCCGGTGCAATATTCCATTTGACGCTATAATTTTGATCCGTCTGATCACGAAAGACCAGTTTTCTTTGCCATGCACCATCCCAACCATATTTTTCTACTTCCCATTCTGACGGTACATTCATTTTATCCCGCTTCGCAGCCCACGGTTTCCAGCCATCCGACTCAGTGCGCATAGCCGATAAGCTAATAGTATTTGCATCATTAGGATAGAAATTGGTTTTCAATAAATAGGAAGTTTGATTATTTTGTGAAAACTCAAAACGTGTCCCATCGGGGCGCTTGATATTATGACCATCTCGTTTGCTGAAATACAGTAAGCCATCCGCGTAGCCATTCGAATCTCTGCCATATAATGCAGCGCTGTTGATCCACTGCCGATCATTGGTATGGAAGCTTTGCTTAATAAATCCACCCCAATCCTCATCAGGGAGCAATAAGTCATTGGCATCTTTAGTCACAACTTTAATTGAGCCACCAAATCCACCATTACCATTTAAAATATTATGCGGCCCTTTATCGACATCAATGCGTTTGATTAATTCCGGTTCAATGAAGATAGATCCCTGACGGTATTTCTCAAACCCTTTTGGAGCATCATCC
This sequence comes from Xenorhabdus sp. KJ12.1, assembly GCF_963876495.1. Lineage (NCBI taxonomy): Bacteria > Pseudomonadati > Pseudomonadota > Gammaproteobacteria > Enterobacterales > Morganellaceae > Xenorhabdus > Xenorhabdus sp. KJ12.1. The sequence continues at coordinate 48,947 of NZ_CAWNQH010000062.1, read as the reverse complement.
AGTGTCACTTTGACATCTTCTTGATCCCCCATTCCCCAGATATTTAATGTTTGTCCTCCGGGGCGTACTGAACCGGACATCGAAACGCCGGGCAGCTGTCCGAGCAGCTCAGCAATATTATCCGCCTGAGTCCGGTCAATATCTTCTTTTTTGAGTGCTGAACTACCTGCACTGGTACTGTTGCGGGTACTTCCCACAACAGAAAGCGTGGATAGCTGCATCACCTCATTTTTCTTTTCTGGCTTTTGGTCAGAAGGATTTTCAGCAGCTGAAACTGAGCTGGAAAATGCTGTTCCCAGCACCAGAGTGCCAGAAAATGTTCCGTTTAAAATTTTTCGGATAAAAGTTGCGATTGGGCGTTTTCCTAAATTTTGACTATTATTTGCCATAAATTTCCCGAAATATGTCTGTATGAAATATTGCATTGCTATAAGTCACCCAAGAGAGCAAATCGGGCAGATAAAAATGAGAATTATTTTTATCGGCAAGGTTTACGACAAAGAGCTTATGGATGTTTTGGCACAGAAAGCCAGGACACCCATTTGCAAGGTTATTTCCGTAAGTGCAAGGGGTTAGTCAATGAAGAAGATTCTTAGTGCTCTGTTTCTGGTTGGAATTGTGGCATTCATTGCGGGCTGTGATGATGCAGCCAAAAAAGCGGAAGATTCAACCAAACCAGTTGAAGATAGTGCAACGCAAATGAAGACGGATTCAGAGCAGCTCAACTTTGATACAAAGGAAAAGCCACAGGGAATCCAAGATAATGCTAATCATGAAGACCAGAAAGCGGTAAATAATTCGAAGGACGTCCAGAGTAATACGGGGAGTTCGACGGAGAAAACCATAAGCCAACTGCCATCCAAAACGGAAGATTTAAAGAATGACATCACGAAATCTGTCAATGACGCAGCTGATCAGCTGAAAAATAAAACAGGGGAAATACAGCAGCAGGCTACGGATAAAATTAATCAGCTTACAGATGATGCAAAATCGAAATCGAAAGAAATAAAGTCCGAGGCCGATAAAAAAACGGATGATTTAATTAATAAACTTAAAGGTGATGATGGTAAGAAAGAAGAAGGATAATACCTTCCCTCTTTCGAGTTTCTTTTATAAATCCATTGGATATAGTTTGTTAGTTGAAATCAGAAGGGCGCTCTGGTAAAGAGCGCCCTTGTTTTTTTACATTCTTGTCACTATTTTTACTATTCCATTCTTCTGTACGTCATTATTTTTAGGATATAACAATGAAAATAAAACACAGTTTAGGAAGACAAGACCCTGAATTAATTCAGCATGCTTTCAATATCCGTAAGTACGTTTTCACGGATGAGCAAGGATTTGCTGATGAAATTGACATTGACGAATATGATGATATTGCCCTGCATGTCGTGGTATTTGATGCTGAAAATCCTATTGCTGTCTTAAGAGCTGTTCCACAGCACAACGATATGCTCAAAGTGGGGCGTGTTGCTGTTTTGAAAGCCTATCGGGGTCAAGGAATTGGTCGTCTGGTGATGGAATTTGTTGAGAATTATGCCCGCAAAAATGGGGTGGCGACGATTGGTTTATCCTCACAATGTCATGCTCAGCCATTTTATGAAAGCCTTGGTTATCAAACCAAAGGTGAAATCTATATGGAAGATGGAGCAGAGCATATTTTTATGGAATTAGATTTGTTGTAACCAGCATATTTAATACGGGAAAAATAGCGAATAAATAACTATACACTTCGTCTTTCAAGTTGCCTCTTTGTTGGCTGCGCTCGTTCACCCCAGTCACATAGTTATCTATGCTCTTGGGGATTTACTCCCTTGCCGCCGCGACGCATCTTGAAATCCATTGTGTATATGCTATTTCCCGTATTAATAATCGACTTTTCAATATACCCGTCGTCTTTCAAGCTGCCTCTTTGTTGGCTACGCTCACACCCCCCAGTCACATAGTTTTCTATGCTCCCGGGGATGTGTTCCCTCGCCGCCGCGGTGCAACTCGAAATCCATAGAGTATAAGTATTAATTTGTAGACGAACTGCTTAGCCCTGATTTTCGGACGGGAGCGCCATTGGCGACATAGTATTTTGCCTGACTGCGGGGCAGAGGTATATTCCCCCGAATATTATCCGCAATTTTCTCTGCCATCATAATCGTTGTGGCGTTCAGATTACCGGTAATGATTTCCGGCATAATAGAGGCGTCGATGACCCGTAAATGCTCAACGCCATGTACACGTCCCTGACCATCAACCACTGTCATCTCATCAAGCCCCATTTTGCAGCTACAGGATGGGTGAAAAGCGGTTTCAGCACGTTCACGAATAAAAGCATCCAGTTGGTCATCTGTCTGAATATCTGCTCCGGGGCTTATCTCCCGACCACAATAGGGAGCGAGAGCAGGTTGTGCCATAATTTCTCTCGTGATACGGATAGCATCGCGGAATTCTTGCCAGTCCTGTTCGGTAGACATGTAGTTAAACAGAATACTCGGATGCTGGCGTGGGTCACGGGATTTGATTTTTACGTGACCGCGGCTCGGGGAACGCATCGAACCAACATGAGCCTGAAAACCATGCTCGTTGACTGCATTGCTGCCATTGTAATTGATGGCTACCGGCAGGAAATGAAACTGAATATTGGGCCAGTCAAATTTTTCACTGGTGCGGATAAAACCACCGGCTTCAAACTGATTGCTGGCACCTACTCCCGTTCCCTTAAATAACCATTCTGCACCAATCATGGGCTGGTTGTACCATTTGAGAGAAGGGTAGAGCGAAACAGGTTTGAGGCATTCGTATTGCAGATACATCTCAAGGTGATCCTGAAGATTTTGCCCGACTCCCGGCAGGATATGCACCGCAGGAATCGATAATTCTTTCAGAACTTCCTCAGGGCCAACCCCTGAACGCTGTAAAATCTGTGGAGAAGCTATTGCACCGGCACAAAGTAAAACTTCTTTTTGTGCTGTAACCTGCGTTAGTACGGAATTATTACCCTGATAAAAAGTAACTCCAACCGCGGTTTTACCTTCAAATGTGATTGTATCCGTTAAGGCATGGGTAATGATGGTCAGGTTAGCCCTCTGTCTGGCCTGATCCAGATAACCACGAGCAGTGCTGGAACGACGGCCTTTGGGAGTAACAGTGCGATCCATCGGACCAAAGCCTTCCTGCTGGTAACCATTCAGATCATCCGTAGCCGGATAACCCGCCTGAATACCCGCTTCCACCATTGCATGGAAAAGTTCATTATTACCGGCTTTTGGCGTTGTCACGCTGACGGGGCCATCTCCGCCATGATAATCGTTATGACCGATATCTCGTGATTCAGCCTTGCGGAAATAAGGCAGGCAATCAAGGTATGACCAGTCTTCCAGACCCGGCTGTTTTGCCCAGTGGTCAAAATCCAGCGCATTACCACGGATATAACACATGCCGTTGATCAGTGATGAGCCTCCTAACCCTTTGCCTCGTCCACATTCCATACGGCGATTATTCATATAGGGTTCAGGATCGGTTTCATACGCCCAGTTATAACGGGTTCCCTGCAAGGGATATGCCAGCGCTGCTGGCATTTGAGTGCGAAAGTCAAATCGATAATCAGGCCCGCCAGCTTCCAGCAGCAGGACAGTGATATTCGGATCTTCCGTTAAACGAGTTGCAAGCACATTACCCGCTGAACCAGCACCGATAATAATGTAGTCAAATACCATTGTTATCTCCTCTGTTTCAGTCATTATTTAAAATAGCGATTCAAAATCACCCAGTTCAACCTGCACAGATTTAGTCTGTGTGTAATGTTGCAGTGTGACCAATCCGTTTTCGCGACCGACACCGGAATGTTTATAGCCGCCGACCGGCATCACAGCCGGTGATTCCCCCCAAGTGTTGATCCAGCAGATCCCAGCTTCCAGCTGGTGGATTACGCGATGGGCGCGGGAGAGATCGTTTGTCACCACTCCGGCGGCGAGGCCGTAATCCGTATTGTTAGCACGGGCGATGACTTCATCTTCCGTTTCATAGGCCAGAATAGACATCACCGGGCCGAAAATTTCTTCCCGTGCAATAAGCATGTCATCTGTGCAGTCTGTGAAGACGGTTGGTGCGACAAATGCCCCTTTCGCCAGCTCACCGTCCATCAGGCGTTGACCACCATACAGCAACCGAGCGCCCGCATTTTTACCGCTTTCTATATAGCGCAGCACCGATTCCATATGGGGGAAACTCACCAGAGGGCCAAAATTAGTATTCAGATCGAGAGGTGAATCAATGCGGATACGTTTAACGCGCTCCATTATTTTATTTTCAAAATCGGGAAGCTGTGTTTTCGGGACAAAAACACGTGTGCCGTTAGTACAGACCTGACCAGAGCTGAAATAGTTTGCCATCATGGCAATATCGGCCGCCCGATCCAGATTGGCATCGTCAAAAATAATCAGCGGAGATTTTCCACCCAGTTCCATCGTGACTTCTTTCAGTGTTGAACCGGATGCATTAGCCATCACTTTTTTACCGGTAGTGATTCCGCCGGTAAAAGACATTTTGGCAATTTTCGGATGGACAGCCAGATAATGGCCCGCTTCATGCCCCATGCCTGTCAGTACGTTAAAGACACCATCAGGCAGACCCGCTTCGGTATAAATTTCAGCAAGTTTCAGGGCGGTGAGGGATGTCACTTCACTGGGTTTGAAAATCATGGCATTACCGGCTGCCAGAGCGGGGGCTGATTTCCACAGAGCAATTTGGATTGGGTAGTTCCATGCCCCGATACCTGCGACGATACCCAGCGGTTCTCGCCGTGTATAAACAAAAGAGGATTCACGCAATGGAATTTGCTGGCCTTCGAGTGCCGGGATCAGGCCCGCATAATATTCCAGAACATCGGCACCGGTAACGATGTCAACTTGCTGGGTTTCAGAGAGCGGTTTACCGGTATCCAGCGTTTCCAGTTCAGCCAGTTCATTATTGCGTTCACGCAGAATATCAACGGCTTTAAGCAGGATCCGGGAACGTTCTGTCGCCGTCATAGCTGCCCAGATTTTCTGCCCTTTTTGCGCACTTTCCACTGCTAGTTGGACATCCTGTTCAGTTGCAGATTGTAGCTGTGCAATGATTTCACCATTAGCCGGATTGACAGCATCAAAAATATTTTTATCAGGATGGGTACTGTCAACATAAGCACCGTGGATATAAAGTTTCTGTAAACCAAAACGGGTCATGGGTTCTCCTTAGGTCAGAATTCAGGAAGAGTGGTCATCTGAGTTTCTGTTCGATGTAATCGAAAGTAATAGTGAATGCACTTTCTACGTCAAAAGGTTTGCTACTTAAGGCACTTCTCAGCCAGATGCCGTCAATCAGAGCTGCCAGCCCCTGTGCTGCAAGCTGTGCTTCTCTTCTGGGCAAAGCCCTGCTGAATTCGACACAGATATTGGAATATAGCCGACGTTCGTTGACTTGCTGTAAGCGGTATAAACTGGGTTGGTGCATACTGCTTGCCCAAAAAGCCAGCCAGGTTTTCATGGCTGCACTATTAATCTGACTGGTGTCAAAATTTCCTTCAATGATGGCTTTTAGCCTGTGAAGAGGGGTTGCGTTATCGAGCAACCTTAATCGTCGCGCCACCGCCATCTGGAGTTGATGCAATAAGTGCCGCATGGCCGCTTCAAGTAACTTATTCTTATCTTTGAAGTAATGGCTGATGATACCGTTAGAAACGCCCGCTTTTTTGGCTATTTGCGCAATACTTGCTTCCTGCATTCCAACTTCATTGATGACAGCTAATGTAGCATCAATAAGTTGCTGTTTTCTTATTGACTGTATTCCAACTTTGGGCATGACTTTACGCTCAGCAATCAATGATTCGATGGCTATTAAACTTTTTTTTGATTGAATGTTCAATCAAAATTAAATATGTTTTATTACAATATTTTTACAAAAGTTAGTTGGGGTTATAGAAAGTGTTTTAATTTTTATCATGTTATTCAATATATTATGGATATTGCTCTTTTTTGTTTTTTTCTTTTAACTTACTTCAGGAACTGCCTATGAATACCGGAGACAGTCCAAAAAATACTCAGAAGGATTCACTAAACTCTGTCGTTTTTTTTACCTCAGCCGCATTAATTATTCTCTTTTCGCTTTTCACGCTCTTCTTTACGGATGCAACAAGCATCTGGATAAAAAACACCCTGAACTGGGTTTCGAAAACATTTGGTTGGTACTACTTGCTGGCAGCCACGCTTTACATTGTCTTTGTCATTTTTGTGGCAGCTTCCCGCTTTGGCGCTATTAAGCTGGGGCCGGAACAATCCAAACCTGAGTTCAGTCTGCTCAGTTGGGCGGCAATGTTGTTTGCGGCTGGCATAGGCATTGATTTGATGTTTTTCTCCGTGGCTGAGCCGATTACTCAATATATGCGTCCGCCAACGGGTGAAGGGGAAACAATTGAAGCAGCTCGTCAGGCGATGGTGTGGACACTGTTTCACTATGGCCTGACGGGCTGGTCTATGTATGCTTTGATGGGGATTGCACTGGGCTATTTCAGTTATCGTTACAATCTGCCATTAACTATCCGTTCGGCGCTTTACCCTATTTTCGGGAATCGTATCAAAGGACCGATTGGTCATACTGTGGATATTGCCGCAGTGATAGGGACGATTTTCGGCATCGCGACAACACTTGGGATCGGGGTTGTACAGTTAAACTACGGACTAAAAGTGTTGTTTGGACTGCCGCAGGGATTGGGGGTTCAGGGCGGGCTGATATTGCTGTCGGTTATTGTGGCAACAGTGTCTGTCATCTCTGGTGTGAACAAAGGTATTCGGTTTCTGTCTGAGCTGAATGTACTGCTGGCGTTAGGATTAGTGCTGTTTATTCTGTTTGTGGGAGATACAGAGTTTCTGCTTAATGGGCTGGTACAGAATGTGGGTGATTACATCAGCCGGTTTATGGGCATGACTCTCAATAGCTTCGCGTTTGAGCGCCCGACGGAGTGGATGAATAGCTGGACGTTGTTCTTCTGGGCGTGGTGGGTTGCCTGGTCACCGTTTGTCGGATTATTTCTTGCCCGTATTTCCCGAGGTCGTACGATCCGCCAGTTTGTGATGGGTACTCTGATCATTCCATTTGTGTTTACCCTGATTTGGCTGTCTGTTTTTGGCAATAGCGCGTTATACGAAATTATTCACGGCAACCACGAATTAGCGGAAACGGTGTTAGTTCATCCTGAGCGGGGGTTTTATAACCTGCTGGCACTTTATCCGGCTTTCACGTTGAGTGCTTCTGTTGCCACAATTACAGGGCTGCTGTTTTATGTTACGTCAGCAGATTCTGGCTCGCTGGTTTTAGGTAATTTTACTTCTAATCTCAGTGACATTAATAACGATGCACCGAACTGGTTGCGGATATTCTGGTCTGTGGCGATTGGTGTACTGACGCTGGGTATTTTGATGACTGATGGCATTTCAGCGTTACAGAATATGACGGTAATTATGGGGTTGCCTTTTAGTTTTGTGATCTTTTTTATCATGGCGGGGTTGTATAAATCGTTGCGGGTTGAGGATTTCCGCAAAGCCAGCGCATTGCAGAATACATCTCCGACATTGGTGCATGATAATGGATCGTTGAACTGGAAACAGCGCCTGAGCCGTATGATGCATTTTCCCGGTACGAAAAGTACTCAGCGTATGCTGGATATGGTGTGTCGCCCTGCGATGCAGGAAGTTGCAAAAGAGCTGGAGTTACGTGGTGCAAGTGTGCAGTTTACTATTCTGTCGTCAGAAGAAGATAAACGTCTTACTCCAATTGAGTTGATTGTCGATCTGGGAGATGAGCAGAATTTTATCTATCAGATTTGGCCTCAGCGTTATTCTGTTCCCGGGTTTACTTACCGCGCAAGATTAGGCAAATCTTATTATTTCCGACTGGAAACTTTCTTGATAGAGGGAACTCAGGGTAATGATTTGATGGGTTATACAAAAGAACAGATTATCAGTGATATTCTCGACCATTATGAGAAGCATCTGAACTTTATTCATTTGAATCGTGAATCTCCGGGGCAGACGCTAATTTTTCCTAACGGGGTATAAATCAAAGTTGGCCTGCAATTGCAATATTATTGCAGGCCAACGTAATGATTTATTTTTTAGTATAAAATGCCTCAGGATAGATTTTTTCGTAGTATCCATTTAACTGGCTTTCTGACATTTTTGATATCTCAATATATTTAGGTGAAGAGAGAATCAATAATGAGATTAATGCCATGAAGAAAGAAAAGCCGAGTAATAATATTTTAATATCATAACTCTCAATAATATAAGTGGCTGTCAGCATGCCCAGAGGAATGGATGCCATACAAATAGCAGTGAATTTAGATTCCATTGAATTACGATAATTTTCTGGTGTTGCAAGGCAACGAATGGAGGTGGTATTTATATTGTAAATTACTAACCCTATTCCACAGATCAACATGTAACAGCATAATTCAGTAAAAGAATCGGCATGAGATATACCGGCAATACAGAGCGCCATAGTCAATGCTGCAATAAAAGCAGTATGAGCCTTACAGAAAATCTTATTTATCTGATTGATAATAACAAGGCTGCCTAGCATCATGCCAATCCCAAAGGTTGCCTCAGCAATGCCAACATGCAAGGCACTTAGTTTAAACTGATTCAGAATGATAATAGGCAGGATGTACATGATTAATGGTGTAATCGCAAAATTAAAAAAAGCCGCAACAAATGAAAGCCTTATCTCTGTTGAATTTTTGGTAATGATCCTAATACTTTTTTGCCCGCGATGTTCGGCTTCCTCTGGCTTTTTTTCTGAATTTGTTTTAATAAAATAAAACCCAATCAGTGGCAGTAATGACATTACGGCAATAAAAATCAATGAGCCATCAATATTAAAGTAATGAATAATTAATCCGGAAATTGCCGGGCCAAGCATGGTATTAATAGAGTTTACCAGACCTCGATATTTAAATGCCTTGTCTAGTTTTTTGTTATCCATTATTTCAGGAATAATACTTATTCCTATAGGCTGAATGATAGCCGTGGCAACTGATGTTGCAATATATATCAGTCCTAATGATAAATAAAAATTGCTGTCTAATAGGTTAGAGATAACAAAAAGAATAAAAGAAGGGATAGTACAGTACAGCACAACACTTCTTTTATTTATTTTGTCACCTATTTCTCCAAATTTAATTAAGAATAAAATCTGAAATAGCCAACAAAAAAAGATAAACCAGCCGAGTTTTAATTCTAGCTTTAGTATTTCAATCATCCACCAGGAAAATAGCATACCAAATGCTCTTGTTGACGAAGTAAACAGAATATCAGATATCTGATATAGATAAAAAGAACGATTGTTGCTCATCAGAGTCCTTACTTTGGAGTCAAATTTAACAGGGTTTGAGAATGTTAGGGTGATATTTGTGCAAGAGGTTTCTCATTTTGTGTGATTTGTAATAGTTTATTGTTTGCTGTTGGTTTTAGTTAAATCTGTCTGCCATGAATTGCACAAAACTGCAGTTTATTTTTTATATCAATGAAAATAAATAATAAATTTTGATAGTTTTGTTATTTTAAATGTTACTAGACTAATTAATAAATTATCGTGAGGTGATAATTTTCATCTTAACAAAGATGAAATATTGTTCAGATAGTGAGAGACGATAGTGAAATGAAAGTTGCGCAGTAACAGATTAAAAAAATTAGCATATCATGAATTTGTTCTGTATATTTATACAGTATTTTTTGTCGTGGAGAGTTCAGATGCGCAAAATTATTCATATCGATATGGACTGCTTTTTTGCTGCCATTGAAATGCGGGATAATCCGTCACTCCGCGATATCCCGATAGCTGTTGGTGGTAGTGCTGACAGGCGGGGTGTCATCAGTACTGCAAATTATCCTGCCCGCCGTTACGGTGTACACAGTGCTATGTCTACCTCAATGGCAATGAAGTTGTGTCCTCAACTGAAAGTAATTTCAGGGCGTATGGCCTACTATAAAGAAGTTTCTCAACATATCCGTCAGATTTTTGCCCGCTATACTGAGTTGATCGAACCCTTGTCGCTGGATGAAGCGTATCTGGATGTGACAAATAGCCAGCATTGTCATGGTTCAGCAACATTAATTGCCAAAGAAATTCGACAGGTGATTTTTGATGAATTGCAGCTAACGGCTTCAGCGGGAATTGCCCCCGTTAAATTTCTGGCAAAAATAGCTTCTGATATCAATAAACCCAACGGTCAGTATTTGATTTCACCCACACAGGTTGACGATTTTGTGCAATCTCTGCCATTACGTAAAATTCCCGGAGTGGGGGAAGTCACCGCCGGGCGCTTGTCCGATATGGGGTTAGTACTTTGTTCTGATGTACAAAACTATGACAAGTTAGCATTAATAAAAAAACTGGGTAAATTTGGACTTGTGCTCTGGCAGCGCTGTCATGGTATTGATGAGCGCCTGATAAAACCTGATCGTTTACGTAAGTCTGTTGGGGTAGAGAAAACGCTGGCGCAGGATATTCATGACTGGCGTGATTGTGTTGAGTTGATTGAACAGCTTTATCCCGAGCTGGAAAAACGACTGGGAAAGGTCAAACCAGATCTCCGCATTGCTCGTCAGGGTATTAAATTAAAATTTGATGATTTTCAGCTAACCACACAGGAACATACTCATCCGTTACTGGATAAACAGGATCTGCTGAAGGTTGCCCAACAGGCTTGGGAGACACGTCGGGAAGGCAGAGGAGTCCGCTTAGTTGGCCTGCATGTGACATTACAAAGCCCACAACTGGAACGACAGCTATTGCTTGAGTTGTAATGCGGGTTTGTTAGCAATCTTTTATACGGGTATGTTTTACAAAAATATGCTTTACGAAAGAAATTAAAGAAAAAGTATTACAGGAAGCTATCACGGAAAAGATACTGCAAAATAGCGTAGGGAATATGAAGAAGGGATATTCCCCTGTCTGTAGACAGGGGAGAACTGCATTATTCTTTCACTGGGATCGCTTTCAGGATAGCAGTCAATAATTGCCAGTACTGGCCAACACTCTTAATGTGAACCCTTTCATCAGGTGAGTGGGCACCACGGATAGTTGGGCCAATGGAAACCATATCCATATCAGGGTAGGGTTTTTTAAATAATCCACATTCCAGACCTGCGTGAATTACCATAATGTTTGGTGTACTGTCGAACAGTTGGTGGTAAGTTTCACGCACTAAGTGCATTACCGGAGAATCGGCATCCGGCTGCCAGCCCGGGTAGTCACCACTTGCTGTTGCTTCTGCGCCGGAAAGTTTAGCCAGAGAGTTGAGCATCCCGACAACATAAGCCTTGCCACTTTCAATCAGTGAACGGATAAGGCAGATAACCTCGACGTGGTCTTCTTCCATATTGACAACACCCACATTCAGGGATGTTTCTACAACACCTTTTGCAACATCACTCATGCGAATAACACCGTTAGGCATTGTATTCAGCATAGCGATAAAGCGGGACTGACAATCTGCCGTTAATGCCTGTGATAAGGTTTTGACGTCATCCAACAAAAGAGTCAGGTTAGTTTCAGCGACCGCATATTCGTTCTTCAGCATTTCCAGATAATTATCTTTTACCTGATGTAGTTTTGGCAGTTGAGCTGCCGGTACGGCGATGATGGTGGAGCCTTCACGAGGGATTGCATTACGCAGAGTACCCCCCTGTAAATGGATCAGTTTCAGCTCCAGTTCATCACTGTATTCAGCAAGGAAGCGGGCCAGTAATTTATTGGCATTACCTAATCCCAGATGGATATCACCACCGGAATGACCACCTTTTAATCCTTTAATGGTCAGTTGTAGTGTTTGATAGTTTGCAGGCAGAGGTTCGCGGGAAAGTGGTAGTGTTGAAACATAATCTACCCCACCGGCACAGCCCATATAGATTTCGCCTTCTTCTTCTGAATCGGTGTTGATCAGAATATCAGCCTGCAACCAGCCCGGTTGAAGACCAAATGCGCCATCCATACCCGCTTCTTCAGTCATTGTCAGTAACACTTCCAGAGGGCCGTGTTTGACAGATTCATCTGCCAGCACTGCCAGCGCGGAAGCCATACCAATACCATTATCTGCGCCCAGTGTTGTACCTTCTGCGGTTATCCAGTCACCATCAATGTAAGGACGAATAGGATCTTTCGCGAAATCGTGCTGTGTATCGTTGTTCTTTTGCGGAACCATATCAAGATGAGCCTGAAGTACGACCGTTTTACGGTCTTCCATGCCTTTTGTGGCCGGTTTTCTTATCAGGATATTACCGACTTCATCACGTTCAACATGGAGGTTTTTATCCTCAGCCCATTCAATGATGTGAGAAGCAAGTTCTTCCTCATGATAGGATGGATGTGGAATGGAGCAAATTTTAGCAAAAATATCCCATAATGGTTGGGGGGATAATGTTGATAATTCGGACACGGCGAATCTCCTGTAACTTCATCTTGATGAAATAATAAGTGTAATGTTTGACATCTCGGGGGGCTTTATCATCTTGAGCTGCCCAGTGTCTATGTTATGCCTGAGAATACCATTTTCTGATTAGTAATGCGCTTTCAGGATCAGGATGTTCCTTGTTTTTGCTGGTTTTTGCGGGCTCAAATCACTATAATCCCGCGCAACCTTTATTCCGCAACAAACTCTTTTCTGAAAATATTCTTAGTTTCCAGGATCAAATTTTATGAGCGAAAAATATGTCGTAACGTGGGATATGTTGCAAATACATGCCCGTAAACTGGCGCAGCGTTTACTTCCTGTAGAGCAGTGGAAAGGCATTATTGCTGTAAGTCGTGGAGGTCTTGTGCCGGGGGCCTTGCTGGCCCGTGAGCTGGGTATTCGCCATGTTGATACAGTCTGTATTTCCAGCTATGACCACAATAATCAGCGTGAGTTAACGGTGCTGAAGAAAGCCGAAGGAGATGGAGAAGGCTTTATCGTTGTTGATGATTTGGTTGATACCGGCGGAACTGCTCAGGCAATTCGTGATATGTATCCAAAAGCGCATTTTGTGACGATTTTTGCCAAACCAGCAGGTCGTCCGTTAGTAGATGATTATGTGATTGATATCCCTCAGAATACATGGATTGAACAGCCGTGGGATATGGGCGTAATGTTCGTGCCACCTATTTGCGATCAGTAATTATTCCCTTCATTTTTCCAGTTATTTCTTTGCTGGTTGCTTTGCTTTACATAATGACGCCCCAGTCACATAGTTATCTATGCCACTGGGGATTTTAATGAGAGAGTCTCTTGCTTCTCACCGGAGGCCAGCCTTTGGCTGAGCAAATTCGTTCCGACGAATCTGGTATTCTTTTGTTATCGCAATGCAGCTCAGAACTTATTGGATATCTTGTAATAAGCAGTAATAAATTTCTTTGTCATGACTAAACAGAACCTTTCAGAATCACTGTTTAAACCGCAGGTTAAACAGCAGGAAACGTCTACATTGGTAAAATACGTTTTGCCATCATCAGCTCATGCTGATAATAAAATGCTCGGTGGCGAACATCAGGAACGCTGGTATCGAATGATTAACTGGCTTGCCTGGATCTGGAGGGGCATCAATCCGCTGGAGATTCAGGAGATCCTCAGCAGGATTGCGGTAACAGATGCTGAACGCAGTTATGATCATCTATTGGATACGGTAATTGGCTATCGCAAAGGGAACTGGGTATATGAATGGTCACAGCAGGCTATGCTCTGGCAACAGAAAGCACAACATGTTGAGCTTTCTTCTGAAGCCAGTCAGTGCTGGTTAAGAGCTTCAATGTTATACAGCATTGCCGCTTATCCTCATCTGCACGGTGATGAGCTGGCTGATCAGGCGGTTGTTCTGGCTAATAAAGCCTATGAAAATGCAGCACATTTCTCTGACTATCAACTGAAAAAACTGAAATTTCAGCTGGAAGATGGCAAAACTGTTACCGGTTTACTGCATATTCCTCCCGGAGTTCAGGAACCATGCCCAACAATACTGGTTTGCTCTGGTATTGATAGCCTGCAAAGTGATTGCTGGCGACTGTTTCGGGACCATTTTTCACCACAGGGTTTTGCGATGCTAACGGTGGATATGCCTTCCGTAGGTTATTCAGCGAGATTTACGCTGACACAGGATACCTGCGCTCTTCATCAGCAGGTATTGCAGCAATTAGATAGCATCCCGTGGATCGATCACACAAGAATAGGTATTTTTGGTTTCCGTTTCGGTGCCAATATTGCCGTTCGTCTTGCCTATCTGGAATCCAGTCTTATTAAGGGTGTGGCAGTGGTCAGCCCGGTTGTTCATGAATTGCTGCATAATGAGAGATTGCAGCAGAAAATCCCGTCAATGTATATCGATATACTCGCCAGTCGTTTGGGTATCTATCATGTGGATGAAGCCGTTTTGCGTTCAGAACTGAGTTGTTATTCATTAAAAAATCAGGGGTTACTCGGTCGTCGCTGTTCTGTGCCAATGTTCTCAGTGTATTGGAAGGATGACATTTTTAGCCCGGCGGAAGATTCAAAACTGATTGCCAGATCTTCGCTGGATGGCTCTTTATTAGCTATTCCTGCTATGCCTGCTTATAGTGGTTTCAGTAATGCGTTACACGCAGCAAGTGTATGGTTGAAAGATAAAGTTAACTAAACTGAAATTTAATCATTGATATTTTTTAATCATTTGATACAACTGTTCTTCTGTTTATAAAGGAGACCTTTGTATGACTGTACCCGTAAATTATTCCAGAAATAAGTTGTTGAAGAGTTTTTCTGCATTAGGGCCTTATTTACGCGAGTTAAAATGCCAAAATGACTATTTCTTCTTTGATTGTCTGGCGGTCTGCGTGAGTGCTAAAGCAGCGCCAGAAAAACGGGAGTTCTGGGGCTGGTGGCTAGAATTGGAACGACAGGAAAAAGGGTTCGTTTATAATTATCAGATAGGTCTGTTTGATAAACATGGTGAGTGGCTGCCTATGAGTATCAAAAAAGAAGCAGATCTCAGGCAGCTTGAATCAACATTACAGGCGTTTCATCAACGCCTGTCTGATTCTTTGGGTAACCTTAAACTCACACTTAGCCCATCCGAAAATACCTTCACTCCACAGAATTAAGTCTACTAACCGGGTTTATTTTATCCCCGACAGATTTTAAGTTGCAGCCTTGCTGGTTGCGCTGTTTTTTCGATAGCTACACCCCGGCCACAGTTTTGTCTATGTTGCCGGGGTGTGCTGATACTCTTCTGTCTATTATCAGAGGCCGACTTTTGGTTGTATCTTGAAATTCACAGGGTATAAATCAACTTTTTTTGAATTTTATGTTATGCCAGTTGGCATAATGCTTCTCTCCTGCTAAAACTGAGCACTGTTTTTTGAATGTGTTTTGAATTTATTGTTTTTTCAAATTAGCTTTTTCAAATTAATAATGGCAGAAATATGATGAATGGCCGACAAACATTGGTTGTGAAACTGGGAACGAGTGTACTGACAGGGGGTTCCCGCCGTTTGAATCGCGCTCACATAGTAGAGTTGGTTCGGCAATGTGCGCAGTTACATGAGAAAGGTCACCGTATTATTATTGTGACTTCCGGTGCAATTGCAGCAGGTCGGGAACACTTGGGTTATCCTGATCTTCCGGCCACCATTGCCTCAAAGCAATTGCTTGCAGCCGTAGGGCAAAGCCGCTTGATTCAGCTATGGGAGCAACTTTTCTCTATCTATGGCATCCATGTCGGGCAGATGTTACTGACTCGTGCCGATCTGGAAGATCGCGAACGTTTCCTGAACGCAAGGGATACGTTGCATGCACTGCTTGATAATCACATTATCCCTATTATCAACGAGAATGATGCGGTAGCAACGGCGGAAATTAAAGTCGGTGATAACGATAATCTTTCTGCACTGGCGGCAATTCTGGGCACTGCAGATAAGTTATTGCTCCTGACAGATATTGAAGGTCTGTATACTGCTGATCCCCGTAATAATCCTGATGCTAAACTTATCCGTGAAGTACACGATATTAGCGATGAACTCAAAATGATGGCCGGAGACAGTGTATCAGGTCTCGGAACAGGGGGAATGGCAACAAAACTTCAGGCGGCAGGCATTGCTGGCCGTGCCGGCATTGATGTCATCATCGCTGCCGGTAACAGAGAAAATGTGATTGCTGATGTGATTGAAGAAAAATCGGTGGGAACTCGTTTTCATGGCCTGACCAGCCCGATGGAAAATCGCAAACGCTGGATTTTCGGCGCTCCTTCTGCGGGTGAAATTATTGTCGATGATGGCGCAGAAGCGGCTATTCTCGCAAAAGGCAGCTCTTTACTGCCGAAAGGCATTAAAAGTATTTCAGGCGACTTTTCCCGTGGTGAAGTGGTTCGCATCTGTAGTTTATCCGGTAAGAAACTGGCTCACGGTGTATGCCGTTACAACAGTGATGCTTTACGCCTGATTGCAGGCCGTCACTCACAGGAAATCAGCCGGATATTAGGTTATGAATATGGTGCAGTTGCTGTGCACCGTGATGATATGATCGTAAGTTAAGGATTCCACCATGCTAGAGCAGATGGGAAAAGCAGCCAAGGCAGCATCATGGCAACTGGCTCAATTAAGTACTAGTCAGAAAAATCAGGCCCTGAGTCACATTGCTGATTTACTTGAAAAAGAAGCAGAAGTGATCCTCACAGCCAATCAGCAGGATATGGAACAAGCCCGCAAACAGGGTATGAATGAAGCATTACTTGATCGCTTATTACTGACTCCTGAGCGTTTGAGTGCGATTGCTAATGACGTCCGTCAGGTTTGCCGTCTGGCTGATCCTGTCGGTCAAGTGATGGATGGGCAATTGTTGGATAGCGGGCTGCAACTGAGTCGCCGCCGTGTTCCTCTTGGGGTAATTGGGGTGATTTATGAAGCCCGTCCCAACGTTACGATTGATGTAGCATCACTGTGCCTGAAAACAGGGAATGCAGTGATATTGCGTGGTGGTAAGGAAACTCATCATACCAATCAGGCGATGGTTAAAGTTATTCAGCAGTCGCTGGAACAAAGTGGCTTGCCAGCCTCAGCAGTACAGGCAATTAATAAGCCAGATCGTGAGCTGGTTGCCGAAATGCTGAAAATGGATCGCTATATCGATATGTTGATCCCGCGTGGTGGTGCCGGTTTGCATAAACTTTGCCGTGAGCAGTCCACTATTCCGGTAATCACCGGAGGAATTGGCGTTTGTCACACATTTGTGGATGAGCATGTGAATTTTGAAAAGGCACTGGAAGTTATCACTAATGCTAAAATTCAGCGCCCAAGCGCATGTAATGCATTGGAAACTTTGCTAGTACATGAAAAAATAGCCGCTGATTTCCTGCCGGAACTGAGTGCCAGAATGAAAGAGCAAGGCGTAACACTGCATGCCGGTGCGTCAGCAATGGCATTGCTACAGGATGGCCCGGCAAAAGTGGTTGCCGTGACAGAAGAAGACTATTGTGATGAATGGCTTTCTTTGGATATGAATGTGGAAATTGTCAGCAATATTGATAAAGCGATTGAGCATATACGTCATTATGGTACAGCCCATTCGGATGCTATTCTGACGGAGTGTTTACAACATGCTGATTATTTTGTTCATCGTGTTGACTCTTCGGCGGTATATGTAAATGCAAGCACACGCTTTACTGATGGTGGTCAGTTTGGTTTAGGAGCTGAAGTTGCTGTCAGTACTCAGAAACTACACTCCAGAGGGCCAATGGGTCTGGATGCTCTGACGACTTACAAATGGATTGGTTACGGAGATTACCTTTCCCGTCGATAATGACAATATTCATTTTAAATAATATTTAATCAGAGTAAGTCACACTTAATGTAAAGTGTGGCTTTTTATATACAAGAAATATATTTTTTACACAGGTGTAAATGTTTAGTTACTATACTTTGTATTTAGGTTTAACAACACAAAACTTCAGGAAAGCAACGAAATGAAACAGACTCTATTTATCGTGGGTGCACGAGGTGCAGGGAAGACGACAATAGGTAATGTGTTGGCTGAAGTATTATCGTATCAATTTGTTGACACTGATGAAGATGTCCAGACTTCTTGTGGAATGACAATTGCAGAGCTTGTTGAACAGCGTGGCTGGGATTATTTCAGAAAGCTGGAAAGTGAAACACTGAAAGCGGTTAGTCAGCGAAACAGAGTTGTGTCTACCGGTGGTGGAATGGTGTTAGCAGCGGAAAATCGGCAGTATATGCGGCAAAACGGTATTGTGGTTTATTTGCAGGCACCCGCTTCCGTTTTGGTAGAGAGGCTCTCTCTTAATCCGGAGAATTCACAGCGTCCCAGCCTGACCGGAAAATCCATAACAGAAGAAATAACCGGAGTATTGGCAGAGAGGGAACCACTCTATTGTGAATGTGCGCACCTCATTGTGGATGCGGCCTTATCGATAGAAAATATCGTTCTTGAAATTCAAAGCTATATATTAAGTCAATATAAACAGATAATTTGATATATTTTTTTATTTTTACGCTTATTTATTATAAGACTAATAAATCCTGTATCTCAGATCATTTATACCTCTTATAGTATCATTCTACTCACTCACTTTAATTTTATTTAATTATTTATATTGAGATATATGGATTGAGATATGGATATACTCTTAAAGGTTCTGAGATTACTTGTACGTGTACTCTTCAGAGTGACAGTCGAAGGTGACGATAAGCATTTAAAACACCCTAAATGTATTATTACACCCAATCATATTTCCTTTCTTGATGGGCTCCTGATAGGGCTTTTCCTGCCGGGAAAACCAGTATTTGCCATTTATTCCAATATTGCGACAAAGGGCTTTCTCAAATTTATTAAACCTTTTGCTGATGTTGTACCTTTGGATCCAAACAATCCGATGGCAATCAGGACACTAGTTAAGGAAATTGACAAAGGTCGCCCGATAGTGATTTTTCCTGAAGGTCGGATCACGGTAACGGGCTCCCTGATGAAAATCTACGATGGTGCAGCATTTATTGCGGCGAAGTCAGACGCAAAAATTGTGCCTATCCGTATTGATGGAGCGGAACAAAGCGTGTTCGGGCGGTTAAGAGGCGTCATGAAGCAGCATTGGTTCCCTAAAGTCACCATCCGGATTTTACCTGCAATGGATTTCCCAATGCCAGATGCGCCGGACTCTAACAGTCGCCGCCGTCTGGCAGGAGAGAAACTGCATGCTGTTATGATGGATGTGAGGATGCAGACTCGCCCAAAAGAAACGTTATTCAGCGCGTATCTCGCTGCCCAAAAGCGTTTCGGGCGTTTTAAACCCTGTATTGAAGATATTGCACTGAAAGAAGATAGTTATCATACATTTCTGAAAAAGATATTGGGCTTTAGCCGGATTTTAGGACGCTTTACTCAGGAAGGTGAAAGGGTCGGGCTTTTATTACCTAATGCCACCGCTATGGCAACCACAATATATGGTACGTCACTGAAAGGGCGAGTACCTGCTTTGCTGAACTACACGGCAGGAAGCAGTGGCATTAAAAATGCGATACAAGCAGCGACTATCAAAACAATCATCACTTCCCGCCAGTTTCTTGAGAAAAGTCAGCTTACGCATTTACCAGATCAGATAACAGAAGCAAATTGGGTATACCTTGAAGATTTGAAAGAGACTATTACGTGGGAAGATAAATTGTGGGTGCTTTGGCATTTGATTTTTCCCGCAAAAGCGGCTTTGTCTTCACAGAAACCAGAGGATGATGCACTTATCCTGTTCACCTCTGGGTCTGAAGGGGCACCGAAAGGTGTTGTGCATAGCCATGCCAGCTTACTGGCAAATGTTGAGCAAATTAAAACGATAGCTGATTTTACTCCACAGGATCGTTTTATGTCGTCTTTACCTTTGTTCCATGCGTTTGGGCTGACCGTTGGGTTATTCACTCCCCTGATGTCAGGAAGCCGTGTATTTCTGTACCCGAACCCACTGCATTACCGTGTTGTTCCTGAAGTTGTCTATGATCAGAACTGTACTGTTCTGTTCGGAACCTCAACTTTTCTGGGTAATTATGCCCGCTATGCTCATCCTTATGACTTCTCCCGTTTGCGCTATGTCGTTGCTGGTGCAGAAAAACTGTCGGAAGAGACTAAGCGTGTCTGGCAGGATAAATTTGGTATCCGGATTCTGGAAGGTTATGGCGTAACCGAATGCGCTCCTGTTGTCGCTATCAATGTCCCAATGGCTGCCAAAGTAGGCACAGTCGGCAGAATTTTGCCGAGCATGGAAACACGTTTATTACCTGTGCCGGGTATTGAAGAAGGCGGACGCCTGCAAGTACGTGGGCCAAATCTGATGAAAGGCTATTTGCGGGTTGAAGCCCCGGATCGTCTGGAACCGCCGACGGCAGAAGATGCCGAAGGAAATATCCAGACAGGCTGGTATGACACAGGTGATATTGTATCCATTGATGAAGAAGGTTTCTGTACGATCAAAGGACGAGTAAAGCGTTTTGCCAAACTGGCAGGTGAAATGGTTTCTCTTGAAGCTGTAGAACAAATAGCTTTACGTGTTTCGCCCGAAGCTCTGCATGCAGTAACAGCAAAGGGTGACCGCAGCAAGGGTGAGGCATTGGTGTTGTTTACAACAGATACCGTTTTGAACCGAAGCGTGATGTTACTCACCGCCCGTCAAATTGGGATACCTGAACTGGCAGTTCCACGTGATATTCGTTATGTGAAGCAATTACCTTTGCTGGGCAGTGGCAAACCTGATTTTGTCACCTTAAGAAAAATGGCAGAACAGGAGTAAAAAAATGAATGGTACTGTGGAAACACAACCATTGTTAAACCGGGGAATGAAGGCTGTTTTACTATCCCAGTTTCTCTCCGCTTTTGCCGACAATGCCCTATTCTTTGCAATATTGGCTCAATTGAAAGCTGAATCTTATCCGGGATGGAGCCTGCCGGCTCTGCAAATGGTTTTTGTGCTGACCTATATCGTATTTGCCCCTTTTGTGGGGCAAATTGCTGATCGGTTCCCGAAAGGCAGAGTTATGCTCTTTTCCAATGGCATCAAATTGCTGGGAGCCATCAGCATCTGTATTGATATGAACCCTTTCTTGGGATATACCCTTGTGGGGATCGGGGCGGCGGCCTATTCTCCGGCCAAATATGGCATTTTAGGGGAATTGACAGACGGCAGCCATCTGGTCAAAGCCAATGGATTGATGGAAGCTTCGACTATTGCTGCCATTCTGATTGGTTCTGTAGTGGGTGGTTTTCTTTCTGATATAAACCTGTTTATTGCATTAGGAATATGTGCCCTGATGTATAGCGCGGCAGTAGTCGCCAATTTGTATATACCCCGTTTAGTGGCTGCCCGGCAGGGAAAAGGCTGGGATCTTAAAGCAATGTTGCAGGATTTTATCTCGGTAATCTCTGCCCTTTGGAATAACTCGGAAACCCGTTTTTCTTTGGTTGGAACCAGCCTGTTTTGGGGGGCGGGGGTCACTCTGCGCTTTTTGTTGGTTGCGTGGGTTCCCGTTGTTCTGGGAGTTGAGGGGAATACAACGCCAACCTTGATGAACGCTGTGGTTGCTATCGGCATTATTGCGGGAGCGGGATTAGCTGCAAGGTTTATTACACTGAGTACGGTGCGCCGCTGTATGCCAGCCGGAATACTTATTGGTATTATTGTTATCATGTTTGTCTTGCAACACTCAATATGGCATTCATACCTATTCCTGATTACGATTGGTTTGTGTGGTGGTCTTTTTGTGGTGCCATTAAATGCGTTGTTACAGGAACATGGGAAGCATGAAATGGGCGCTGGTAAAGCTGTTGCAGTACAGAATTTTGGTGAAAACAGCGCAATGTTGATCATGCTGGGGTTATACTTAATTTCCACCATGTTACAAATATCCGTTATTACTATAGGTATTGGCTTTGGAATACTATTCTCTTTAGCAATCGGTGGATTATGGATTTGGGATCTGCTTCGGAAAAATTAATTTCTTACAGAGTTAAAGGCGTACTATGGATGAAAAAATCCTGAATCAGCTTAGTATTGAACTAGGAAAAAGGTTACGCCAGAAAAATCTGTCTATTACCTGTGCAGAATCCTGCACAGGAGGATGGATTGCCAAGGTGATCACAGATGTTGCGGGAAGCTCTGCCTATTTTGATCGTGGCTTTGTGACTTACGGTAATGATTCAAAATGTGAAATGCTGGGTGTTTCACCGATATCATTAGTCGAATCAGGAGCCGTCAGTGAGCAGGTTGTGAAAGAAATGGCTTTGGGAGCATTAGACGCTGCTAAGGCTGATTTTGCGGTTTCAGTCAGTGGTATCGCCGGGCCGGATGGTGGCAGCAAAGAGAAACCGGTTGGCACCGTTTGTTTTGGATTTGCCGTCCGTGATGGCACAAAGAGATATACAAAATCATATCGCCGACTTTTCACTGGTGACCGTAATTCTGTTCGTCTCCAGTCTGTGATTTTTTCTTTAAAAGCATTGCTGGAAGAAATCATAAAAAATTAACTTGATGCTGTATGATTATACAGTATAATTGATTCCAGTATTTTGGTCGTATAAACCATATTGATCTTATAAAGCACATCGGCTTTATAAATTGATTTACGAAACGTGGACTTATAAACATTGTTTTTTAAATAAATGTTTATTAAACAACGAGTCTTATTAGACATAGCATCAGAAACGGTTTATCAGCAGTGGGGCAGCCCCCTTCACTTCATTGCTTACGAGGGAGTAAACATGGCTAACGATGAAAACAAACAAAAGGCACTAGCAGCGGCACTGGGCCAGATTGAAAAACAATTTGGTAAAGGTTCAATCATGCGTTTGGGCGAAAACCGCTCAATGGATGTTGAAACTATTTCTACTGGTTCACTGTCTCTCGATATTGCTTTGGGGGCAGGTGGTTTGCCAATGGGGCGTATTGTTGAAATATACGGGCCTGAGTCTTCCGGTAAGACAACGCTGACTCTTCAGGTTATTGCCGCTGCTCAGCGCGAAGGCAGAACATGTGCTTTTATCGATGCTGAACATGCCCTCGATCCGGTTTATGCGAAAAAGCTGGGTGTAGATATTGATAACTTACTGTGTTCTCAGCCTGATACAGGTGAACAAGCGCTGGAAATCTGTGATGCCTTGTCACGCTCTGGTGCAGTTGATGTTATTGTTGTTGACTCCGTTGCTGCATTGACACCAAAAGCAGAAATCGAAGGTGAAATCGGTGATTCACATATGGGTCTGGCGGCTCGTATGATGAGCCAGGCAATGCGTAAACTGGCAGGAAACCTGAAAAACTCGAATACTCTGCTTATCTTCATCAACCAAATCCGTATGAAAATTGGGGTTATGTTTGGTAACCCAGAAACGACGACGGGTGGTAATGCACTGAAATTCTACGCATCTGTTCGTTTGGACATCCGCCGTACCGGTTCAGTTAAAAATAGTGATGAAGTTGTTGGCAGCGAAACCCGCGTGAAGGTAGTCAAAAACAAAGTTGCAGCACCCTTTAAACAAGCTGAATTCCAGATTTTGTATGGAGAAGGTATCAACACTTATGGTGAGCTTATCGACCTGGGTGTTAAACACAAAATGGTGGAAAAAGCAGGTGCATGGTACAGCTATAACGGCGATAAAATCGGTCAGGGTAAAGCCAATGCGACAAATTATCTGAAAGAGCATCCGGAAATCGCATCTGAGCTGGATAAAAAACTGCGCGAGTTATTGCTGAATAATGCTGGTGGGTTCAGTAGCGCGGCTGAAGATTATGTCACTGATTATGAAGACAATGCAGAAGAAGTAAATAACGAAGAGTTTTGATTGTTATTTCTTCTGTGCTACAGCCTTGTGGTCACAAAGAGTTCTGAAAAAACCACATCCTTTAAGGGTGTGGTTTTTTCTTTTATGGAGAGAATAAATACCTGTGTAATAGGTGCGTCGGAACTGGTCTGACAAACAGACTTTCAGAAAATGCTCAGACGAATTACAATGCTGAAAAGCGAATAGATTTATATGGAATTTTACTTCTTATGGAAGAGACTCTATCTTAACCCTGTTCGTGAGTTGAAATAGTGATAAAACTTGTCACTTCAACCATCCATGATTCTGTTTTTCAGCTTGATTTCGGGACAATTATGAGCAAAAGCACCGCTGAGATCCGTCAAGCGTTTCTTGACTTTTTTCAAACTAAAGGGCACCAGATAGTACCAAGCAGTTCATTGGTGCCGACTAATGATCCAACATTGTTGTTCACCAACGCAGGAATGAACCAGTTCAAAGATGTTTTCCTTGGATTGGATAAAAGGCCTTATACCCGAGCAACAACGGCTCAGCGCTGTGTTCGTGCTGGTGGTAAGCATAACGATTTAGAAAATGTTGGTTACACAGCCCGCCATCATACTTTCTTTGAAATGTTGGGTAATTTCAGTTTTGGCGATTACTTTAAACAGGATGCAATTAATTATGCATGGGAATTGCTGACTGGGAGTGAGTGGTTCAACCTGCCAAAAGAAAAACTGTGGGTAACTGTCTATGAGACAGATGATGAAGCCTACGAGATCTGGAGCAAAGAGGTCGGCGTTCCTACAGAAAGAATTATTCGCATTGGTGATAATAAAGGTGCTCCTTACGCGTCAGATAATTTCTGGCAAATGGGAGACACAGGCCCTTGTGGCCCTTGTACCGAGATTTTCTATGACCACGGTGAACATATTTGGGGTGGTCCTCCGGGTAGCCCGGAAGAAGACGGTGACAGGTATATTGAAATCTGGAATATCGTTTTCATGCAGTTTAACCGCCATGCTGATGGCACAATGGAGCCACTACCAAAACCTTCCGTTGATACAGGAATGGGATTGGAACGTCTCGCTGCGGTACTGCAACATGTAAACTCCAACTATGAAATTGATGCATTCCGTGATCTAATTGCTTCAGTAGCAGAAGTTACTGGTGCTACTGACCTCACTAACAAATCTCTGCGTGTTATTGCCGACCATATTCGCTCATGCTCATTTTTGATTTGTGATGGTGTTATTCCATCGAATGAGAACCGGGGTTATGTGCTTCGTCGTATCATTCGTCGCGCTATCCGTCATGGGAATATGCTGGGCGCTAAAGAAACATTCTTCTATAAGCTGGTTGCTCCGTTGATCAAAATTATGGGAGCCGCAGGCGAGGAACTTCAGCGTCAGCAAGCATTGGTTGAGCAAGTACTGAAAACAGAGGAAGAGCAGTTTGCTCGTACTTTGGAGCGGGGTTTGCAATTATTGGATGAAGAGCTGGCCAAACTGTCCGGTAATACTTTAGATGGCGAAACAGCTTTCCGTCTTTATGATACCTATGGATTCCCTCTTGATCTGACTGCTGACGTTTGTCGTGAACGTGATATCAAAGTTGATGAAAAAGGTTTTGAGTCTGCGATGGAGAATCAACGCCGTCGTGCTCGCGAATCCAGTGGTTTTGGTACTGATTATAATGACGTCATTAAAGTTGATGGGCAAAGCGAATTTTCTGGTTATGACCATGATTCTCAGCAAGCCTCTGTAACTGCTATTTTCCGCAATGGAGAGGAAGTAGATCATCTGAATGCAGGTGATGAAGCGATCATTATTCTTGATAAAACCGCTTTTTACGCTGAATCCGGTGGACAAGTCGGTGATACAGGCAAATTGTCCGGTACTGAAGGTGTATTTGAAGTTACTGATACACAAAAATACGGTCAGGCAATTGGCCATATTGGTAAGTTGATAAGTGGCAGCCTGACTGTAAATACAGCAGTTAACGCTGAAGTTGATGTGGCACGCAGAAATAACATTCGTCTGAATCACTCGGCAACTCACCTGCTACATTCAGCACTGCGCCAAATTCTTGGAGAACATGTCTCTCAGAAAGGCTCTCTGGTCAATGACAAATATTTGCGCTTTGACTTCTCCCATTTTGAAGCAATGAAGCCAGAGCAAATTCGTCTGGTAGAAAATTTGGTGAATGAAGAAATCCGTAAAAACTCATCAATTATTACAGATGTAATGGATTTGGAAGAGGCGAAGACCAAGGGTGCTATGGCACTATTTGGCGAAAAGTACGATGAGAAAGTGCGTGTATTGAGCATGGGAGAGTTTTCCACTGAGCTATGTGGTGGTACTCATGCGAGCCATACCGGTGATATCGGATTATTCCGTATAACCAGTGAATCAGGTACAGCTGCGGGTATCCGCCGTATTGAAGCTGTAACAGGGCAAACCGCACTTAATTCTATTTATCAGCAGACTGATTTATTGCAAGATATAGCTTATTTAGTGAAGGGCGATATCAATAGCCTGAACGAGAAAGTTAAAGCCACGCTGGATAGAACGAAGCAGCTGGAAAAAGAATTGCAACAGCTGAAATCTCAGCAGGCAGCTCAGGAAAGCTCTTCTTTGGCTAATAAGGCAAAAGATATTCAGGGTGTGCGCCTGCTGGTAACTCAGTTGGGTGATGTGGAACCAAAAATGCTCAGGACAATGGTTGATGATCTGAAAAATCAACTAGGATCAGCAATTATTGTGCTTTCTACTGTGACTGGTGATAAAGTCACCCTAATTGTTGGTATAACGAAGGATTTGACTGCTAGAATAAAAGCGGGCGATTTAATCTCTTTCGTTGCCCAACAAGTTGGAGGTAAAGGAGGAGGTCGTCCTGATCTGGCTCAGGCTGGCGGGACAGATGTAGCAGCTCTTCCTTCCGCATTGGACAGTGTAGAAGAGTGGGTCACATTGCGGTTGTAGTTGGTATTGCAGTGATAGTAGTGGCACCATAGAAGCAATCTTTTTATGGTGCCAAATGTTTTTCGTTGTGAAATTGTTGAAATGTTGTGCACATACTTATATTTTAGCTATCCTATAGATATAGGAAATGTGTTCAAAACTGCTTATACTTTAAGTAGATATCATAGCTTTACGTTTTCACGGTGTTTGATGGATAATAGCGGGGAAACCTAGAGACCCGACTCTTTTAAATTTTCAAGGAGCAAAGAATGCTTATTCTGACTCGTCGAGTTGGTGAAACGCTCATGATAGGCGATGAGGTAACAGTTACAGTACTGGGAGTTAAAGGCAACCAAGTTCGCATTGGTGTAAATGCGCCCAAGGAAGTTTCTGTTCACCGTGAAGAAATTTATCAACGGATTCAGGCAGAGAAGTCTCAGCCTACAACTTTTTAATTCAAGAATGGCGTCCATGCTTTTTTTAAACTTGGGCGCTACTCTACTTCCCTTCTTTATAAACCACGTCGATTTATCTCTCTTTGTTACCTTAATTCTATTCTCTCACGTCTTTTCATTTTCTATCTGTCGAAAAGGCCTCATTCATGATGTCATAGCGATGAATAATTTTTTCGATGAATCTTCATATGGATTCGGTGATTTTGCTGTTGATAAAACAGCCTTTTAGACGTTAAACCAAGCGTTTTGTGCGCAAAGTATTCAAACGGAAAAAAGTTGCGAGAAATTGTTTGACTTATCAGGCTGGGAAAGTAATATGTGCGCCATCGCAACGACGAACGGCTTTAAGAAAAGCTTCTGAGTGAGTCTCAGAGGTGAAGCTTAAAAGAGTTATTAAGTGAAAGCTTAAAAACGAAAACCCAAGTCAAGAGTTTTAAAGCGTATGGTGAGGTGGCCGAGAGGCTGAAGGCGCTCCCCTGCTAAGGGAGTATGTGGTTAAGAGCTGCATCGAGGGTTCGAATCCCTCCCTCACCGCCATTTTAAAAGCCGCGATTTACTAGGTATATCAATTCTGAACAGTTAGGCAATCAACAGCGCCTGAACAGAACACTGAAAACCGACAATGCATCCGTAGCTCAGCTGGATAGAGTACTCGGCTACGAACCGAGCGGTCGGAGGTTCGAATCCTCCCGGATGCACCATATTAAATATCACGATTTATCGGGTATTCAATTCTGGAAAATCGGGTAAGCGACAGCACCTGAACAGAACATAAGAAATTGACAATGCATCCGTAGCTCAGCTGGATAGAGTACTCGGCTACGAACCGAGCGGTCGGAGGTTCGAATCCTCCCGGATGCACCATATTAAATATATCTGATTTATCGGGTATTTAATTCTGTAAAATCGGGTAAGCGACAGCACCTGAACAGAACATAAGAAATTGACAATGCATCCGTAGCTCAGCTGGATAGAGTACTCGGCTACGAACCGAGCGGTCGGAGGTTCGAATCCTCCCGGATGCACCATATTAAATATATCTGATTTATCGGGTATTTAATTCTGTAAAATCGGCTAAGCGACAGCACCTGAACAGAACATAAGAAATTGACAATGCATCCGTAGCTCAGCTGGATAGAGTACTCGGCTACGAACCGAGCGGTCGGAGGTTCGAATCCTCCCGGATGCACCATATTAGATAAACCCCTGCCTTAATAGGCGGGGGTTTTTCGTTTTGGTTTTTATACATTATATTTATTTTATCATTTAGTGTTTGTATTTTGTTCAATAACATATCTTCATCGCTATGTAGTCAGCGACAATTTGGCTTGTTTGATATAAAGTAAGTGCTCAATAATCATCTTATTAAAACTCCACGGGAGGTCAAATTGATCCCGGATGTATCAAAAGCATTGTCATGGTTAGAGGCAAATCCAGCCGTGTTAGATGGCATTTGTCGCGGTATTGAACGTGAAACATTGCGTGTTACTCCAGACGGTCATTTAGCTATGACAAAGCATCCAGAATCGCTAGGTGCTTCTTTAACACATAAATGGATTACAACTGATTTTGCTGAGTCTTTGTTGGAGTTTATCACCCCTGTTGATAGTGATATAAAAAGAACTATAGATTTTCTTAAAGACTTACACCGATACACTGCTAAGAATCTGGTTAATGAAAAAAACTGGCCTTTAAGTATGCCATGCTTCATTGGTAAGGAAGATGACATTACGCTGGCACAGTATGGCCAATCCAATATCGGGCGTTTTAAGACCCTGTATAGGGAGGGGTTGAAAAATCGTTATGGTGCATTGATGCAGACCATCTCTGGCGTGCACTATAATTTTTCACTACCAATCAACTTCTGGCAGGCATGGCTAGGTGTAAAAGATGCAGAAAGTGGTAAAGAACAAATTTCAGCAGGATATTTTAAACTGATCCGCAATTACTATCGGTTCGGTTGGGTAATCCCATACTTGTTTGGTGCATCACCGGCAATTTGTTCCTCGTTTTTACGCGGGAGAGATACTGCGTTATCCTTTGAGCAGACTGAAAAAGGAACTTGTTATTTACCCTATGCGACTTCTTTGAGAATGAGTGACTTAGGGTATACCAACAAATCGCAGAGTGATTTGAATATTACTTTTAATAGCCTTCATACATATGTAGAAGGTCTTAAAAAAGCAATTCACAAGCCGTCGGATGAGTTCGCAGCACTGGGCCTTAAAAAAGATGGTAAGTATTTACAGCTGAATACAAACGTTCTTCAGATAGAGAATGAGCTATATGCACCTATACGTCCTAAACGAGTTGCTGAAGAAGGAGAAACGCCTTCAGATGCTTTACTTCGTGGAGGGGTGGAATATATTGAAGTTCGTTCACTAGATATCAATCCATTCACATCGATCGGCGTCGATGAAACTCAGATCCGTTTTCTGGATTTATTTCTGATATGGTGTGCAGTGGCTGATTCGCCTGTAATGAGCAGTGAAGAGTTAGATTGTTGCCGTAAAAACTGGAATAAGGTGATCCTGGAAGGGCGTAGACCGGATCTTCATGTTGGTATTGGCCATGGGATTGAATTGCAACCGCTCAAGGTAGTTGGTCTTGAATTATTTGCAGATCTGGAACGTGTTGCTGAGGTCTTGGACAGTTGCTCCGGGTCACAATATCAGTCAGTTTGTAAGGAATTGGTTGGTATGTTTGAAGATCCATCGCTGACATTTTCTGCCCGTGTATTAGAACGGATGAAAAATCAGGGGATTGATGGTTTTGGGTTGGAACTGGCTAATAAATATTATCTGGAACTAGTCAACGAGCCGTATAGTATACTCAATGATGAACGTTTTTCTGCGGAGCGTGAAGCTTCAGTAGAGCGACAACGTAATTTGGAACAGCAAGACAACATGAGTTTTGATGATTATCTAAAATTACATGCAGAGTCTTAAAAAATAAAAATGGCCACCGAGTGGTGGCCGAAGTAAAAAAAGTCTCTTAGAAAAATAAGGATGATAACAATTTTGCGCGTCTTCATTAATTAAGACCTGCTGTAATTAAAAAGGTTTCATTTATCTGAAAAAATTTTTTCGTAAAAAAATCTGATGTCTGAGGAGAATAAGATCATGCCTTTATTGGACAGTTTTACCGTTGACCATACGCGTATGTCTGCACCAGCCGTTAGAGTTGCCAAGACGATGAAAACACCTCACGGTGATACTATCACAGTATTTGACCTACGTTTTTGTATTCCTAACAAAGAAGTCATGCCAGAAAAAGGCATTCACACACTTGAACACTTGTTTGCCGGTTTTATGCGCAACCACCTGAATGGCGCTGGAGTTGAAATTATCGATATTTCTCCAATGGGATGCCGTACTGGTTTTTACATGAGCTTAATTGGCGCTCCAGATGAATCCAAAGTTGCTGAAGCATGGAAAGGTGCGATGGCTGATGTACTGAAAGTCCAGGATCAGAAACAAATTCCTGAATTGAATGTTTATCAGTGTGGTACTTATGAAATGCATTCTTTGCAGGAAGCACAGGATATTGCCCGCCACATTCTGGATGCAGATGTTCGTGTTAATAAAAATGATGAACTGGCTTTACCGGAAGAGAAACTGGTTGAACTGCAAGTGTAGTGTGAGTTGAATTAAGCTGAATATAGTAAGACTTGTTATTCTGGCCGTAAAAATACTGTTCTACGGCCAGATTTGTTATGTTATCAATCAGCTGCTGGCTTTAGTATTTTTAGCAGCTCCTTTCTTCATCGGTGTTACACGTACTTTTTTGATAACATTGTCATTGACAGAAAGGATTTCAAAATTGTAATCGTTGATCTGCACCTGAACATTCAATTCCGGGATTTCGCCTAACTCTTCCAGAATCATACCGTTCATTGTTCGCGGCCCGTCAGCCGGCAGTGTCCAGTCAAATGCTTTATTTAATTCACGGATATTGGCTGTACCGTCCACCAGAACCGTACCATCACTTTGAGGCAAGACTTCTTCTGCCAGAGAAGGAGACATAGAGGTGGTAAAATCACCAACGATTTCTTCCAGAATGTCTTCTACTGTCACTAGCCCCTGAATGTCCCCATACTCATCAACAGCCAGACTCGCTTTTTGCTTATTACGCTGAAAGTTAACCAACTGAGCATTTAATGGTGTACTGACAGGAATGAAATAAATTTTATCCGCAGCTCTGATCAGATTTTTTTTCGTAAATTCTTTTTTCTCCATCATGAGACGGTAGGCTTCACGCACACGCAGCATGCCAATAGCATCATCCAGTGAATTCCGGTACAACACAATTCTGCCATGTGGTGAATGTGTCAACTGGCGTATAACGGATTTCCAGTCATCATTAATATCAATGCCGACAATTTCATTACGGGGAACCATAATGTCACCAACAGTGACTTTCTCAAGATCCAGTATCGAGATCAGCATATCCTGATTACGGCGTGAGAGGTTGGTGTTTGATTCATTAACAATTGTTCTCAGTTCATCTTTACTGACTGAGTCATTACGAATGCCAGAAGCTTTGATCCCCAGACAGCGCATAAACAGTAAAGTAATCTTATTAAATGCCCATACAAGCGGCAGCATGATTTTCTGTAGTGGGCGCAATAATAAACTGCTTGGAAAGGCAACTTTTTCCGGGTATAGCGCTGCGATAGTTTTAGGCATAACTTCCGCGAAAACCAGAATCACAAAAGTCAGTATCCCGGTTGCGATTGCAACGCCGGCATCGCCATAAAGACGCATACCTACAATGGTAGCCAGTGAAGATGCCAGAATATTGACAAGGTTATTACCGATCAGGATCAGGCTGATTAGCCTGTCAGGATGGCGCAGCAGTGATTCCACTCTCCGTGCAGGATTGCTACCTTGTTTAGCTAAATGACGTAAGCGATAACGGTTTATTGTCATCATGCCGGTTTCTGAGGCAGAAAAGTAGGCAGAAATGATAACCATGATGACAAGAACAATAATTAATGTGCCTGTTGAGACATGCTCCAAAGCAGAGTTCCTTCCTAATGTTTATATAAGCTGGCTGCGGGTTTAATAAGTCACGAATTCCTGCAACAACCTGCTACCAAAAAAAGCAAGTGTCAGGATAAATGCACCAATCAAATTAAACCAAATAACACGTTTACCGCGCCATCCCTCACGATAATGTCCCCAAAGCAAAATGATATAGATAAACCATGCTAGGAGGGACAAAACCGATTTATGGATATTTTCTTTATTGAAAACATTATCCATATACATGATGCCCGTACATAACGTCAATGTTAGTAAAACTACACCAACCTGGATAATGTGAAACATTTTGCGCTCAATCGTCATTAACGGGGGCATTCCCGGTGAGAAAGTGAGCTTTTTCTTTTTCAGACGATTATCCAGCCAGCTAATCTGTAGCGCATAAAGTGCTGCAATCAGTAACGTGGCATATCCCAGTAATGCCAGCCCAATGTGTATAAATAGGCCAATGCTTCCTTCAAGATGAGTAATGAATTCACCGGGTACCATGCTTGCCAGTATCAAATTTATTACGGCAAAGCTGTAAACAATCGGTAGTAAAAACCAGGCACGACCACGAAAGGCAACAATCGTCATGATGATACAGACCAGTAAGCTGACCATAGAACCTAAATTCAGCAAGGTCAGATTTTGGCCACTACTGACATGGAACACCTGATATTTTAGGGATATCCCATGATTGAAGAGAGCGACAATTGCGAAAAGCAGAGCCAGTTTTTGATAACTGTTTTGTTGCCGCAATAAGCCCGGAACAATGAGTGTCAGGCTAATGAGATAAGCAAGTGAGGCAATGATTGAAAATACTGGCATAAAGTTTTTCGTTTTCGCAATAGTATTAGAGTTAACTTAAAATTTAAGTATACCGTCAGCGAGGATAGCCTCCAACCGTTGTTAATCATACTTGGGAATCTCTTTGCAGAGATTACATAATCATCGTGTTATAATTCACTAAATTTGCCTTACAGGTAGACCCACTTGTAGATATCTGAGCTGAGACAATGTTTGATAATTTAACTGACAGACTATCGCGCACATTGCGCAATATCAGCGGTCGTGGACGGCTGACTGAAGACAATATTAAAGATACGCTGCGCGAAGTTCGCATGGCTTTACTTGAAGCGGATGTTGCGTTACCTGTAGTGCGTGATTTCATTTCAAGAGTCAAAGAAAGCGCGGTAGGACATGAAGTTAACAAAAGTCTAACCCCCGGGCAGGAATTCGTCAAAATTGTTCAAAATGAACTGATAAAGGCGATGGGGGAGGTGAACAGCGAATTGAATCTTGCTGTTCAGCCCCCGGCAGTCATTCTGATGGCGGGTTTGCAGGGGGCCGGTAAGACAACCAGCGTTGCAAAACTGGGTAAGTTGCTGAAAGAAAAAAGTAAGAAAAAAGTCCTGGTTGTTTCTGCTGACGTATATCGCCCGGCAGCGATCAAGCAGCTTGAAACGTTGTCAGAAACCGTCGGAATTGATTTTTTCCCGTCAGACCCACAAGAAAAACCAGTTGATATTGTTAATAAAGCCACCCAGCATGCCAAACTGAAATTCTATGATGTGCTTTTGGTCGATACAGCAGGGCGTCTGCATGTCGATGAAGCCATGATGGATGAAATTAAAGACGTTCATGCAGCAATCAAACCTATTGAAACCCTGTTCGTTGTCGATGCAATGACGGGGCAGGATGCTGCAAACACGGCTAAAGCATTTAATGAAGCGTTACCACTGACAGGGGTTGTACTGACTAAAGTCGATGGTGATGCTCGTGGCGGTGCTGCACTTTCTATCCGGCATATTACGGGTAAGCCAATTAAATTCCTTGGTGTTGGTGAAAAGACTGATGCTCTGGAGCCTTTCCATCCTGACCGCATTGCATCGCGGATTCTAGGGATGGGGGATATGCTCTCCTTAATTGAAGAGATCGAAAGCAAAGTTGATCGAAGTCAGGCGGAAAAACTGGCATCAAAACTGAAAAAAGGTGATGGTTTTGATTTAACTGATTTTCTTGATCAGCTTAAGCAAATGCGCAATATGGGCGGTATGGCGAGTATGCTGAGCAAGATGCCGGGCATGTCTCAGGTTCCTGATGCTGTCAAATCTCAAATGGATGACAAAGTTCTGGTTAAGATGGAAGCCATCATCAATTCAATGACCCGCAAGGAACGTGAAAAGCCGGAAATTATCAAAGGATCGCGCAAACGCCGTATTGCAATGGGTTCCGGTACTCAGGTGCAGGATGTTAACCGTTTACTGAAACAGTTTGATGAAATGCAGCGCATGATGAAAAAAATGAAGAAGGGTGGAATGGCAAAAATGATGCGGAGCATGAAAGGCATGCTGCCACCTGGTTTCATGGGGCGATAATCAACAAATTTCGAAAGAAAATGCTCTTTGGATTGCTTTTTGCGCCAAAGTGAGTAAAATTTTCGGGCTTTTTCATGGACAGCCGGACTCCGTTCCTCGATGGAGTCTGGTTGTTTTGATAACTAATGAGGATGTTATGGTAACAATTCGTTTAGCTCGTGGTGGCGCTAAAAAGCGTCCGTTTTATCAAGTAGTAGTGACCGACAGCCGCAATGCGCGTGATGGTCGCTTCATTGAGCGCGTTGGTTTCTTCAACCCTATCGCATCAGGGAATGCTGAAGCTCTGCGTTTAGATCTGGACCGTATCGAACATTGGGTTGGTCTGGGTGCATCTGTGTCTGATCGTGTTGCGGCACTGATCAAAGACGCTAAAAAAGCAGCTTAATCTGTCGCGGTGGTAACAATGAGCAAACAATCTGGCCTGGAGCACCCTGTTGATCCAATTGTGTTGGGGAAATTAGGGTCAGCGTACGGCATACGTGGTTGGCTCAGAGTTTTTTCCTCCACCGAACAAGCCGAAGACATCTTTGAATATCAGCCGTGGTTTATTCAGCGTTCCGGCCAGTGGCAACACGTTGAGCTGGAAACATGGAAATATCACAATCAGGATTTGATCATCAAAATCAAAGGTATTGATGATCGGGATGCCGCTAATTTATTCACTAACAGTGAAGTAGTGGTGGATTCATCCCAATTACCAGCACTGGAAGACGGTGATTATTACTGGAAAGACCTCACGGGTTGCCAGGTAATCAATACGGCAGGTTATAACCTTGGCATTGTCCAGGATATGATGGAAACCGGGTCTAATGATGTGATGGTAATAAAGGCAAACCTGAAAGATGCATTCGGTATCAAGGAGCGGTTGATTCCGTTTCTTGATGGGCAGGTTATCAAGAAAGTTGATCTCGCTACCAAAACTATTGAAGTAGATTGGGATCCTAGTTTTTAATCTCCGGTAAACCGGTTGAGAAGTGGGACGCTATATGTGGATTGGGGTAATTAGCCTGTTTCCTGAAATGTTCCGCGCAATAACCGATTACGGGGTAACTGGTCGGGCAGTGAAAAATGGCCTGCTCAGTATCGATTGCTGGAGTCCGCGGGATTTTACCTACGACAGGCATCGTACTGTGGATGACCGCCCTTATGGTGGTGGTCCTGGCATGCTGATGATGGTACAACCATTACGGGAAGCCATACAGGCAGCTAAAGCAGCGGCTGGTGTTGGTGCAAAGGTGATATATCTTTCACCTCAGGGGCGTAAACTCGACCAACAGGGAGTTTGCGAGCTGGCAGCAAATGAGAAATTAATTCTGGTTTGCGGTCGTTATGAAGGTATTGATGAGCGCGTTATCCAAACCGAAATTGACGAAGAATGGTCTATCGGTGATTACGTTCTCAGCGGGGGAGAACTTCCTGCGATGACAATGATTGATTCCATATCCCGGTTTATTCCAGGGGTGTTGGGGCGTCAGGCATCGGCAGAAGAGGACTCGTTTGCTGACGGGCTGTTGGATTGCCCGCATTATACCCGCCCTGAAGTGTTGGATGGGATGGAAGTCCCGGCAGTTTTACTGTCAGGAAATCATGCCCAAATTGATCGCTGGCGCTTGAAACAATCACTGGGTCGTACTTGGCTAAGAAGGCCCGAACTTCTAGAAAGCCTAGCTCTGACTGACGAGCAAAGGATGTTGCTGGCTGAATTCCAACAGGAATATCAGGATCAGGCAACGAATTAATCTAGACATATCCAATAAAGGAATGTCTCTGATATATCAGTTTACCTAGGGTAAGAGAGTTATTATGAGCAACATTATTAAACAACTTGAACAAGAGCAGATGAAGCAAGACGTACCTT
Organism: Xenorhabdus sp. KJ12.1; assembly: GCF_963876495.1. Classification (NCBI taxonomy): domain Bacteria; kingdom Pseudomonadati; phylum Pseudomonadota; class Gammaproteobacteria; order Enterobacterales; family Morganellaceae; genus Xenorhabdus; species Xenorhabdus sp. KJ12.1. The sequence continues at coordinate 12,457 of NZ_CAWNQH010000062.1, read as the reverse complement.
CATTCCGTCCGGGTGACACCGTGGAAGTTAAGGTATGGGTCGTTGAAGGTTCTAAAAAGCGTCTGCAGACATTCGAGGGCGTGGTTATCGCGATTCGTAACCGCGGTCTGCACTCTGCATTCACTGTTCGTAAGATTTCTAACGGCGAAGGTGTTGAGCGTGTATTCCAGACTCACTCCCCAGTCGTAGACAGCATCCATGTTAAACGTCGTGGTGCTGTTCGCAGAGCTAAACTGTACTACCTGCGTGAGCGTTCTGGTAAGGCAGCTCGTATTAAAGAGCGTCTGGGCGCTAAATAATACGCTTTTGCTACATCCGAAAGTTATAGGCCAGCAATTTGCTGGCCTTTTTAGTTTCTCTATTTTTTCTCTTTCAGAAAAATAAATAGCCCGCAATCAGCGAGCTATTCTGTCAGTCCACACCGTGGATTACATAAAAGTGCTGACTAAGACATACCCTACCGTACAGGCACTGCTAACGCCAATCAGACCCGGCACAAGGAAGCTATGGTTGATGATAAATTTCCCGATTTTTGTTGTACCTGAGCGGTCAAAACCGATGCAGGCCAGATCACTTGGATAGGTAGGTAAAACAAAATAACCATAAGCTGCTGGGAAGAAGGCAATCAAAAGTTTAGGATCAACACCAAGTTGTAATCCCATTGGAGCAATTGCGGTCAAAGCTGCGGCCTGGCTGTTAACCAATTTTGACACCAGAAACAGCACTAATGCATAAGTCCAGGGTTTTGCCTGAACAATATCTTCCAATACCAGTTTCAAATCGCCTAAATGTGAATGAAAGAAGGTATCACTCATCCATGCAACGCCAAAAACAGAAAAGATAGCAACCATTCCGGCTTTGAATACGGCACTATTAGCTATTTCGCTGGTTTTGACTTTACAGGTCATCAAAATGATTGAACCCGCGATCAGCATCATCATCTGGATAACCAGATTCATAGAGAGTGGTTTTAATTCACCTTTTACTTCAAAAACAGGTCGTAGTTCAGTGCATGAACCGAACAACACCACGATTGCAATGGCAGCGAAAAAGATCCAAGTGGCTCTGTATGCCTGCTTAGGAAAGACCTGATCTAACAGCGTTTCTGAATTACCGTAGATAAATTCTCGTTGTTTAGGATCTTTAATTTTTTCCTGAAATTCTTCGTCCTTATCTAAATCTTTACCTCGGCGTAAACTCCATAATGCAGCAAGTACTACCCCGGTCAGTGATGCAGGAATTGAAATGGTCAGGATTTCTAAGATCCCGTAGGCATGTCCGATACCATGACTGGCCGCAATAATTGATACTAAAGAAACGACGGCAACAGAAACGGGAGAGGCAGTAATTGCCATTTGTGAGGCAACAGATGCGACTGCCATCGGACGTTCAGGGCGAATGCCTTTTTTTAAGGCAATATCACCGATGATAGGGAACATGGTATAAACCACATGACCTGTACCACAGAGGAAAGTTAACATCCATGTAGTGAGTGGCGCTAAAATAGTAATATGTTGTGGATGGCGGCGTAGAAGACGTTCAGCACATTGCATCATCACATTCAGGCCACCCGCAGTTTGTAAAACAGATGCGCAGCCGATCACAGCAAGAATAGTTAGCATTACATCAACTGGTGGCTTGCCTGGCTCTAATCCAAAAAGAAATGTCAGTATAAAAAGCCCGATGCCACTGATCAGCCCCAATCCCATGCCCGCATAACGCGTACCTATCAATAAGCATATAATTATTATGGCAAATTGCAGCGTTATCATATCTATCCTTAATGAATGAGTAAAAAATGAACGTTGATAACCCACTTCTTTTAGACAGTGTTATTCAACCATTCTTCATAAATGTTTTTATATAGTTTCCACTTAACATTAAAAACACATGTTAATATTATTAAAATAAAAATATAAAAACGGGATTAAGATCTTATTTTTATCAACTGATTTTTAAAGGTAATTGACTTTTTTATAAATAATTAATCAATGGTTAATAAAATATTGCTATTAGAGGTTTAATTGTTAAATATATTATTAAGTCATTTACGTTAAGGTTGTTTAATATATTTCTATTGATAATTAGAATATATGTAAATTATTTATGCATTGATTAATATCAATTACCAAGAGGATTTGGTGTAAAATTAAATTTACACTATCGTAAAAAAATATAAACAATCGGATTGTATTCTTTACGGAGCGTGGTATGTTATCCGGCAGACGCTAAAAACTTAAACAGACAAATAAAGCAGGTATGAAAAATGATCATGCAAAAAGACGCGCTTAATAACATTCACATCCTCGATGAACAGGTTCTGATTACACCGGAAGAGCTGAAACTAAAATATCCATTGAGTAGCAGCGATTTGCATGCCATTACAAACGCGCGTAATACTATTGCAGATATCATCCATCATGATGATCCCCGTTTGTTGGTGGTATGTGGCCCATGTTCTATTCATGATGTGGATGCTGCTCTTGATTATGCCCAACGCCTGAAATCACTTTCTGCCGAACTGAGCGATTGTCTGTATATAGTTATGCGTGTCTATTTCGAAAAACCTCGTACTACTGTTGGTTGGAAAGGTTTGATCAGTGATCCTTATATGGATGGGTCGTTTGATATGGATGGCGGATTACATATTGCCCGTCGTTTATTACTGAATCTGGTAGAAATGGGGTTGCCATTGGCAAATGAAGCACTTGATCCTAACAACCCTCAATATTTGGGCGATCTTTTTAGTTGGTCAGCGATTGGAGCAAGAACGACTGAGTCTCAGACTCACCGTGAGATGGCTTCAGGCTTATCAGTATCAGTTGGTTTTAAAAATGGTACGGATGGTAATTTAAATACTGCGATTAATGCGATGAAAGCTGCCTCAATGCCACATCGCTTTATGGGGATAAATCAGTCTGGTCAGGTGTGCCTGCTGCAAACCCGGGGTAATCCAAACGGCCATATAATATTACGTGGTGGAGCGGAGCCTAATTATAGTCCTAAGCATGTGCGTGACTGTGAAAATCAGATGGTTAAGGCAGGTTTAGTTCCATCACTGATGATTGATTGTAGTCATGGTAACTCTAATAAAGATTTTCGCCGTCAAAGTGTTGTTGTGGATTCTGTCGCTGAGCAAATTATGCAAGGGAATCAATCCATCATTGGTGTCATGTTAGAAAGTCATATTAATGAAGGAAACCAGTCTTCCGAGCTAACCCGTTCTGAAATGCAATATGGTGTTTCTGTCACTGATGCTTGTATTAGCTGGGAAACGACGGAGCAGGTATTAAGAAAATTACATCAGCAAATCAAGCCACATTTATCAAAACGAAACATAACGATGAAACAGGCAGGGTAATTGACATGGCAGCAGAATTATCGCAATTGCGGGAAAAAATTGATGAGGTAGACAAAGCTCTACTGAATTTACTTTCCAGACGGATGGATTTGGTTGCTGAAGTCGGTGAGGTTAAGAGTCAGCTTGGTTTACCGATTTATGCACCCGAAAGGGAGGCCTGTATGCTGGCTTCTCGCCGCCAGGAGGCAGAAATACTTGGGATTTCTCCGGATTTAATTGAAGATATTCTGCGCCGTATTATGCGTGAGTCTTATGCCAGTGAAAATGATAAAGGCTTTAAAAAGCTCAATGCTGATATAGGGCCTATTGTTATTGTTGGTGGTTCTGGAAAAATGGGCCGGTTATTTAATCGGTTATTGACCTTATCAGATTACGAAGTCAGGATCCTTGAGGCGAATGACTGGGAACGAGCTGAAACTATTTTAGCTGGTGCTGGCATGGTCATTATCAGCGTACCTATCCATTTAACTGAAGATATTATCCACCGTTTACCCCCTTTGCCTGAAGAGTGCATTTTGGTGGATTTGGCTTCTATCAAACAAAAGCCACTTCAGGCTATGCTTGATGTACACAAAGGGCCTGTTTTGGGTTTACACCCAATGTTTGGGCCGGACGTGGGAAGTTTTGCTAAGCAAGTGGTTGTTTTTTGTGATGGTCGACAGTCCGAATCATATCAGTGGTTTCTGGAACAAATATCAGTCTGGGGAGCTCGACTACATAAAATCGATGCAGATCAGCATGATAAAAATATGAGTTTTATTCAGGCACTACGCCATTTCACTACTTTTTCTTATGGACGGCATCTGTTAAAAGAAGATATCGACTTACAGCAACTGTTATCGTTGTCTTCACCCATTTATCGTCTGGAACTGGCTATGGTTGGCCGATTATTTGCTCAGGATCCACAATTGTATGCAGATATTATTATGTCCAGCCCTGAAAATCTTGAACTGATTCGTCGTTATCATCAGAGCTTCGGGCAGGCTTTGGCGCTTTTGGAGAATCAGGATAAAAAAGCATTTATTGCAAGCTTTAATCAAGTGAGCGAATGGTTTGGTGATGAAGCAAACCGATTTATGAAAGAAAGCCGGGCACTCTTACAGCAGGCTAATGATAACCGTGTATAAGCGAATCGGTTGCTGTGAAGGAAAAGCCGGATGTTGCCATCCGGTTTACTATTCAGAATGGATCGACCGAGGGAACATTTTCTGAGGGATAACATCCTAATATTTTCAAAAAGTGGGTGATTCCAGACAATTCCTTAAGAGCTTGTTGCATTTTCATAGAACGGATATTGGCCTGAACATCAATATAAAACATCTCTTCCCATGGCTTACCGTTTATCGGGCGTGATTCCAGTTTACTCATAATAATATTGTGCTTTTTTAAGATAATGAGTGCGTCAACCAGAGCACCAGCCTGCTGTCCTGTGGACATAATAAAAGTCGTTTTTGCCGGAACCTGATCTGATACTTCAATCGGTTTCTGGGCGACAACAATAAAACGGGTACTGTTATTTTGTTGGTTTGCCAGATTATTTTCTAAAACTTTTAGTCCGTAAAGTACGCCTCCGGCTTCACTTCCTAATACCGCCACATCCGGTGAATCTATCTCAGTTACCTTTTGCATGGCAACGGCAGTACTTTCACAATAGATGATATTCCAGTGCGGGAAGTGATTAAGATATTGGCTACATTGCTGAAATGGCTGAGGGTGACTATAGACTGTTTTTATCTTAGAAATATCACTCTCTTTGCTAACCAATAAGCAGTGATTGATCGGAAGAGTAATTTCTCCTACCAAAGATAATGGCGTGTGCTGCAATAGGTCATAAACATCATTTATTGCTCCGGAACTGGTGTTTTCCAGTGGCAGGATACCGTAATCAGCCTGACCAATTTCCACTAATGAAAAGATATCAGGGAATTTATGACAGCTACATTCAATTAACTGATTGAAATGTCGTGCTGAAAACTGACGGGCTGCAAGGTGAGAATAAGAGCCTTTTGGGCCAAGAAAGGCAATTCGTGCCGTATCATAAGGCGTCTGGTTCAGATGTTGCTGTAGAAGGGCTTGCTGTGTCAGTACTGAATCTTCAATGATCATCTGGAACAGGCGGGTAATGTAAAACCCATCCAATCCACGAGACCTACCTTTATCAATTAACACATCCAGTAATTCTCGTTCCCGATTTTTATCCCGTATCGGGCGATTATCATGAAGTTTTGTTTGTGCGACATCACAGGCTAATTGCCGGCGTTGTGCTAGTAAATCCAGTAAATCAGCATCAATGCTGCTGATTTTTTTACGAATGTTAATTAAATCTCGTTCCATAGTACATTCCTGATATTTTTATTATAAAAGTAATTTGTATCTTTCAAATTGCAGCCCGTAATCTAGCGGGGCTATACACTTCGTCTTTCAAGTTGCCTCTTTGTTGGCTGCGCTCGCTCACCCCAGTCACATAGTTATCTATGCTCCTGAGGATTCTCTCCCTTGCCGCCGTGACGCATTTTGAAATCCATTGTGTATATAAATTATGGTCTGTAAAAAAAAACCTCCCGTTGGTAGGGAGGTTTTCTTGTTCGTCTTCTTTTTATCTTTTAAAAACGAGAAACTCCCTCATAGGAAGGTAAAAAAGAAAAAGAAGAAAAACAGTTTAATATTCATGTCATTTATATCTTAATTTTTGCAGAATCAAATAGTGTACTTTAATTAACCTATTTGCTGAGGTATGTCAATAGATGGGGAAAAGGGATACAGGAATAAAAGAACAATAAAACGCGCCCATTGAGCGCGTTGAGAAAACAAAACAGGTTATATTTCCAGATTAAGATTGGATTCTTTCACACTATGTTCTGCTCTGCGGGCTTCTCCTTTATGCTGAACTTTATTAAGTTGGCGTTCTAATTTCATCAGCAATTCATTGATAGCAGCATACATATCTTCATGTTTGGCACTTGCAACCAGCGTAGCATTTGGCGTGCCAATCGTGGCATCAACCAAAAATCCTTGTGGCTCTTTTGAAAGTACAATATGTGGATTGATTAGATTGACTTGCCATTTGTTCAACTTATTTAGACGGTCTTCCACATGGCTACGAATCGCGGGGGTAATTTCCATTTGTTTGCTGGTTATGTTTACTAACATATAGTTACCTCTTTATTTCTGTTGCTCCGTCTTTGATGGGTTCAGCATAACTCGCTTTTCGAGAAAAAGAATGATCTAAATCACTTTTATTCGGGGATGCTGGCGTGGATAAGCGAAATTGTGATTAATGATGAATATATGGACAATATTTGTTGCTAAGAGAGAAGTAATGCGTCATTATCGATCAGTTATGGTATTATCAACTTAAGAAATAATTCTGGAATTTAAATAGATTTCTGTCCGGTTATAATGTTCTCCCCTAAAAAAATAGCAGCCACATAGCTGCTATTTTTATGATGTTCTTTTGAAAGAATGTGCTTTCGAAATTCTAGGCTGGATTGGCAGCAATTAATGCCGCAACTTTATGTGCTTCGGTTTCAAGTCCCAGAGCTTTGTATGCCTTTTCCATATAAGGCAGCGCTTCTCTGGTTGATTGGGTATCCGGATAATTCTGTAGCATTTGCTCTGTACGGTTGACGACCGCGACGTAAGCCCCACGTTTAGTGTAATATTGAACAACGGCAAGCTCATGTTTAGCTAAACGATCTTTCAGAAAGACTAAACGTTTGTAAGCATCGGCTACATACTGGCTGTTAGGGTAATAACGTACCAATTGACTGAAATCGCGGAATGCGGCACGGGCATTTTCAGGATCACGATCTGAGCGGTCAAGGCCCAAAAAGTCCTGCAGAAGGTTATCATCCATAGCCTGTAATACCAGACCACGCATATACATTACATAGTCAATATGCGGGTGGGTTGGGTTCAGGCGCATGAAACGTTCAATAGATGCAAGAGCGAGAGGAAATTCTGCTGATTTATAATAAGCATAAATTAAATCCAGCTGAACCTGCTGAGAATAGGGGCCGAAAGGATAACGGTTATCCAGGGATTCCAATTGCTTGATAGCCGCTTTATAGTTACCGTCTTGCAGTTTTTCCTGCCCGTTTGAATAAATTTGAGATGGCGGGATATCAGGAACAGCCTCTTTATTGCTGGAGCACCCAGATAAAACCAGGCTCAATGTGGTCGCTGCCACCAGATATTTCATGCGAATCATCACGTGTTGATTACCCTCTGATTGTTTTCTGGGAGACTATCCGCGAAGCTCCCGGCGAAAGATAGAGTACAATAGCACACTATTTTAAATGAAACGGCCTCGCCGTCAAAACTCAACGTAAAATATAGAAGTTATATATGGCACAACAAATACGACTTAATACGACAGTCGCTGAATCTCAGCTCGGTCAGCGTTTAGATCAAGCTTTGGCTGAATTGTTCCCTGATTATTCCCGCTCACGTATAAAAGAGTGGATTTTGAATGATAAAGTTCAGGTTAATGGCAAATTAATTAATAAGCCAAAGGAAAAAGTACTGGGCGGAGAAGAAATTTCTATTGATGCTATCATTGAAGAAGATGCCCGTTGGGAACCGCAGGATATAAAACTGAACGTTGTTTATGAAGATGACGATATTCTGGTTATTAATAAACCACGTGATTTAGTTGTACACCCGGGCGCCGGAAACCCAGATGGCACGATACTGAATGCTCTGCTATATCGTTATCCGGAGATTGCAGATGTTCCCCGGGCAGGTATTGTTCACCGTCTTGATAAAGATACGACAGGCCTGATGGTAGTTGCAAAAACAGTTCCGGCGCAGACTCGTTTGGTCGAATCCCTGCAATTACGTGAAATTACCCGTGAGTATGAAGCAGTTGCACTGGGGCATATGACAGCAGGTGGGATCGTAGAAGAACCGATATCTCGCCATCCGACAAAGCGGACACATATGGCAGTTCACCCAATGGGTAAACCGGCAGTGACTCACTATCGGGTTATGGAGCATTTCCGGGCGCATACCCGCCTTCGTTTACGCCTGGAGACGGGAAGGACACACCAAATCCGCGTGCATATGTCACATATTAAACATCCATTGGTTGGAGATCAGCTTTACGGTGGTCGTCCTCGTCCTCTGAAAGGAGCTTCTGAGGAATTTCGCGAAGTGATGCGCAACTTTGACCGCCAGGCATTGCACGCAACTATGCTGCGTCTTTATCATCCAATCACAGGTATTGAGATGGAATGGCATGCGCCATTACCTGACGATATGGTTAAGCTGATTGATGTGATGAAAGCGGATGCCGAAATTTTTAAAGATGAAATGGATTGGTAGTTAAATGACACGACTGATTTTTCCTGACTGGCCACAGCCTGAGGGTGTTGGCGCGTGTAGTACAACCCGGACGGGGGGGATGAGTCTCCCTCCCTATGAGAGTCTGAATTTAGGCCTTCACGTTGGTGATGATCCTCTATACGTGGAGCGAAACCGTGAACTGTTGGTGGAATATGCACGATTGCCACAGCAGCCTGTTTGGTTGGAACAAGTACATGGAACACGGGTTATCAGGCTAGAGGGGCAGTCAGTAGAAAATAATCAGGCTGATGCAGTTTATACCAATCAAGTTGGGCAGGTATGTGCTGTAATGACAGCAGATTGTCTGCCTGTACTTTTTTGTTCCGTCGACGGTGATGAAGTCGCAGCAGCTCATGCGGGATGGCGTGGATTATGTGCCGGTGTGTTGGAAAATACGGTGGCTCAATTTACGACAAGGCCCGATCTGATTCAGGCATGGTTGGGGCCTGCTATTGGCCCTGAACAGTTTGAGGTCGGACGTGAGGTTATGGACGCCTTTCTGGCAACAGATCCTAATCTGGAGCAGGCTTTTACTCCTTATGGGATGAAATTTCTGGCAAATATCTATTTACTGGCTAGATTAAAGTTGAAGTCTATTGGGATAAAAAACGTTTTTGGAGGCGCAGCTTGCACGGTCTCAGAAGAAAAGACTTTTTTTTCTTATCGTCGTGATGGTGTTACCGGACGTATGGCAACTTTAATCTGGTTGAAGTGATCTATCGTGCAGGGTGGTCTTTGGTGCATAGCGCAAGTTTCCAATTAACTTTTCAGAGAACCTTGAATATTTAAGGAATGACCTTATTTAATCTCCAGTAGCAAATTCTGACCAGTATTGGAGGTGTTATGCGTCTGGATCGTCTTACTAATAAATTCCAGCTTGCTCTCGCTGACGCCCAATCCTTCGCATTAGGGCGTGATAATCAATTCATCGAACCTATCCACTTGATGAGCGCATTGCTCAGCCAAGAGGGTGGCTCTGTCCGTCCTTTATTAATGTCTGCCGGGATTGATACAGGAAACTTGCATGATCGACTGAACCTAGCTTTGGACAGACTACCAAAAGTAGAAGGGAGTGGCGGTGATGTACAGGTATCCAATGAATTGGGGCGTTATTTAAACCTGTGTGACAAACTTGCTCAGAAAGCGGGTGATAACTTTATTTCTTCTGAACTCTTTGTTCTGGCAGCGCTGGAAGAACGTGGAACGTTAAGTGACATATTAAAAGCTGCGGGAGCAACAAAAGATAAAATCACTAAGGCAATAGAAATGATGCGCGGTGGTGAAAAAGTAAATGATCAGAGTGCTGAAGACCAACGTCAGGCACTAAAAAAGTACACAATAGATCTCACTGAACGAGCCGAACAAGGCAAACTTGACCCTGTAATTGGGCGTGATGAGGAAATTCGACGGACAATTCAGGTACTGCAACGCCGAACCAAGAACAATCCCGTTTTGATAGGTGAGCCGGGCGTTGGGAAAACAGCTATTGTCGAAGGGCTGGCACAGCGGATTGTTAATGGTGAAGTTCCTGAAGGGCTGAAAAACAAAAGAGTCCTGTCCCTTGATATGGGCGCATTATTGGCGGGGGCTAAATACCGGGGAGAATTTGAAGAGCGTCTGAAAGGTGTTTTGAACGATCTCTCCAAACAGGAAGGTTCGGTCATTCTGTTTATCGATGAATTACATACGATGGTAGGTGCCGGTAAGGCAGATGGTGCAATGGATGCCGGCAATATGCTAAAACCAGCACTAGCCCGTGGTGAGCTGCACTGTGTTGGTGCGACGACCTTAGATGAATATCGCCAGTATATTGAGAAAGATGCGGCACTGGAGCGTCGTTTCCAGAAAGTTTACGTTGCTGAGCCTACCGTTGAGGATACTATTGCTATTCTACGCGGCCTTAAAGAACGCTATGAACTTCATCACCATGTTCAGATAACTGATCCGGCAATTGTGGCAGCGGCGACATTATCTCATCGTTATATTTCAGATCGCATGTTACCTGATAAAGCGATTGACTTGATTGACGAAGCCGGAGCCAGCCTGCGTATGCAGATGGATTCAAAACCAGAAGCGTTGGATCGCCTGGAACGCAGGATTATTCAATTAAAACTCGAACAGCAGGCGCTAAAAAAAGAATCGGATGAAGCGAGTAAAAAGCGCCTTGATATGCTGAATGAAGAGCTGGTGGAAAAAGAGCGCGAATATTCTGAACTGGAAGAAGAGTGGAAAGCAGAAAAAGCAGAGCTTACCGGTACTCAAAACATCAAAGCCGAATTAGAAAATGCTCGTATAGAATTGGAAAAAGCCCGTCGCGGTGGTGACTTGGCTAGGATGTCTGAAATCCAGTACGGGAAAATTCCAGAACTGGAAAAACAGCTAGCAGCAGCAACAACAGCAGAAAATCACCCAATGAAACTGCTGCGTAACAAAGTGACTGATGCTGAAATTGCTGAAATCCTTGCTCGCTGGACAGGGATTCCAGTATCCAGAATGCTGGAAAGCGAAAAAGATAAACTATTGCGTATGGAGCATGAATTACATAAACGTGTAATTGGACAAAATGAGGCAGTTGATGCAGTAGCAAACGCAATTCGCCGCAGTCGTGCTGGTTTATCGGATCCAAATCGTCCGATTGGTTCTTTCATGTTTTTAGGGCCGACAGGTGTTGGTAAAACGGAGCTGTGTAAAGCATTAGCCAATTTCCTGTTTGATAGTGACGATGCAATGGTTCGTATCGACATGTCTGAATTTATGGAAAAACATTCGGTTTCCAGGCTGGTGGGCGCACCTCCGGGATATATTGGCTATGAAGAAGGTGGTTATCTGACAGAAGCGGTACGTCGCCGTCCTTATTCAGTCATCTTGCTGGATGAAGTTGAAAAAGCGCATCCGGATGTTTTCAATATATTGTTGCAAGTATTGGATGATGGCCGTTTGACCGACGGTCAGGGAAGAACGGTTGATTTTCGTAATACTGTCGTAATTATGACATCTAATCTCGGTTCAGACATGATTCAGGAACGTTTTGGCGTACTGGACTATGCCGGAATGAAAGATATGGTGATGGAGATCGTGGGTCATCATTTCCGACCTGAATTTATTAACCGGATCGATGAGGTCGTGGTATTCCATCCATTAGGAAAAGAACATCTGAAAGCTATCACGAGTATTCAGTTGCAGCGTTTATATAAGCGTCTGGAAGAACGGGGCTATCAAGTCACCATGACATCGCCGGCATTAGAGAAACTGAGCGAAGCGGGTTTTGACCCTGTATATGGAGCACGCCCATTAAAACGGGCTATCCAACAAGAGATTGAAAACCCATTGGCTCAACAAATACTTTCTGGTGTACTGATTCCCGGTAAGTTAGTGACATTGGATCTGGAAAACGACCACATTATTGCAAAACAATGATGTTTTTTGCCCAGTCTACTCAGTGGGGACTTATAGATAGCTATCTATATAGGCACTTATCGAGTGAAAATGTTACTAGGGCAATATAAAAGATATAATAAAGGTAAAAAAGAGGTGGAAAATCCACCTCTTTTTCTGTTTTTTAGATTAAAAAAAAGCCTGATAAGCTATTTTTGTTTAATAATCGCTCGGTTGAAATCTTTTTTTAAAATAGTTGTTGCCAGCGTCGGAAAACTCCCTATAATGCGCATCCGTTGTCACGACAAACACACAAACAAGTCGAGATGACAAGAGTTGAAAGCCGCGAAAATAAAGGCTTGACACTCTGAGAGG